>JADLEZ010000228.1 GCA_020845855.1 Burkholderiales bacterium | reverse complement strand
CTCATCGAGCGAGCCTGGGGCGTGGCGGCGCGCGTCGAGCGCTGCTCGCTCGGCGTTCCGGTCGTGCTCGTCGACCGTGCAATCGATAGGGAGGAAGCAAGATGATCACGCGTGAAGGATCGGTGGCCACGCCACGTGCGCCGGAGCTGTTGCCGCGGCTGTGCCGGCATTTCGCGAAGAAGGCTCGATCCACCTGGGGCGAGCGCTGCGGGGAGGTCGAGTTTCCGTGGGGTCACTGCCACGTCGAGGCGAGCGATGCCGAGTTGACCTTTCGCTGCACTGCGGCCGACGAGGCGGCGATGGCGCAGGTCCAGAACGTGCTGGACCTGCACGTGGGCATGTTCAGTCGGCGCGATCCGCTGCGTGTGGAGTGGCACTGACGCCGGGTGAGGATCCTCTGCGATGAGGGGCGCGCTCGACGTTTGCGGCCGACGCCGCGGGCGGCGCCGCGCTAAACTAGTGCGGCATGAACACGCTGAGCGACGGTTTCGTCGACACGCAATCCGCGGAAGCGCCGCGCCTGCGCGAGATCCCGTACAACTACACGTCCTTCTCCGACCGCGAGATCGTGATCCGCCTGCTCGGGCCGGACATGTGGCGGCTTTTGACCGAGCTCAGAGGGGAGCGCAAGACGGGCCGCTCCGCGCGCATGCTGTTCGAGGTGCTGGGCGACATCTGGGTCGTCGACCGCAACCCGTACTTGCAGGACGATCTGCTCGAAGACCCGAAGCGCCAGCAACTGCTCGTCGATGCCATGCGCCATCGCGTGCGCGAGATCGAGAGGCGCCGCGCGGCGAGCGCCGCGGATCCCGAGCGCGACGCCAAGGTCGCGCGGCTGGTCGCGGCGGCGACGGGCGCCATCGACAGGTTCGCCGACGCGTTTCGCGAGACGCGGGATATGCGCAAGCGCGCGCGCCGCGTGCTGGCGCGCTACACCGACAAGGGCAACATCGCGTTCGACGGGCTGTCGCGCGTCTCGCACGTGACCGATGCCACCGACTGGCGCGTCGAGTACCCGTTCGTCGTGCTCTTCCCGGATACGGAGGAAGAGGTGCGCGGGATCGTCGAAGGCTGCATCGAGCTCGACCTCACGATCATCCCGCGCGGAGGCGGTACGGGCTACACCGGCGGCGGCATCCCGCTGGACGCGCGCTCGGCGGTGATCAACACCGAGAAGCTCGAGCGCCTGACGGGAGTCGAGCCGGTCAATCTCGCCGGCCACTCGCAACCTACGCCCACGATCGAAGCCGGCGCAGGTGTGGTGACCCGCCGCGTGATCGACGCGGCGGAAGCCGCCGGCCTCGTGTTCGCCTGCGACCCGACGTCGGCGGACGCCTCGTGCATCGGCGGCAACGTGGCGATGAACGCGGGCGGCAAGAAGGCCGTGCTGTGGGGCACCGCGCTCGACAACCTCGCCTCGTGGCGCATGGTCACGCCACGGGCGGAATGGCTGGAAGTCACCCGCACCGACCACAACCTCGGCAAGATTCACGACGCCGACAAGGCAACGTTCGATTGTTCGTACTACGGACGGGACGGCACGACGCTCCTGCGCCGCGAGACGCTGGTCATTCCGGGTACCACGTTCCGCAAGGTCGGCCTCGGCAAGGACGTCACCGACAAGTTCCTCGCGGGCCTGCCCGGCGTGCAGAAGGAAGGCTGCGACGGCCTCATTACGAGCGCGCGGTTCATCCTGCACAAGATGCCGCCCGCGATCCGCACGGTATGTCTCGAGTTCTTCGGCCAGGTGCGCGACTCGACCCCCGCGATCGTCGAGATCAAGGACTATCTCGACGCGCTGCCGAAGGCCGGAGACGCGCGCGTGATGCTCGCGGGCCTCGAGCATCTGGATGAAAAGTACGTGAAGGCCGTCGGCTACGCGACCAAGGCGAAGCGCCACGGCCGGCCGAAGATGGTGCTGCTGGCCGACGTCGTCGGCGACGACGAGACGCGGGTGGCCAAGGCCGCCTCCGAGGTCGTGCGCATCGCCAATCACCGCGGCGCGGAAGGCTTCATCGCCGTTTCCGCCGACGCGCGCAGGAAGTTCTGGCTCGACCGCGCCCGTACCGCCGCCATCGCCCGACACACCAACGCGTTCAAGATCAACGAGGACGTGGTGATTCCGCTGCCGCGCCTCGGGGATTACACCGACGGCATCGAGCGCATCAACATCGAGCTGTCGCTGAAAAACAAGATTCGCCTCGCCGACGAGCTCGCGCAGTTCCTCGCGAGTCCGCAGGTCGCGCAGGCGTGGCCGCCGGCCAGCGAAACCAAGCCGCCGCAGGAGATCCTCGAGGCCAAGGTGGAGGAGGCGCGCGCGCTGGTCACCGGCGCGCGCCGGGCGTGGCAGGGTTATCTCGACCGCCTCGACACGATGTTCCCCGCGCTGCAGGACCACTCGCTCGTCGCGTCGTGGAAGCGCGAGCTCGCAGCCCCGCTGTCCGAGATCTTCAGCGGACTCGCGTTCGAGCCGGTGATGAAGCAGGTGAGGGACATCCACGCTCGCGTGCTCCGAAGCCGCGTGTTCGTGGCGCTGCACATGCACGCGGGCGACGGCAACGTGCACACCAACATCCCGGTCAACTCCGACGATTACGCGATGCTGCAGGAAGCCAACGCGGCGGTCGCGCGCATCATGCGCCTCGCGCGGAGCTTGAACGGCGTCATCTCCGGCGAGCACGGCATCGGCATCACCAAGCTCGAGTTCATGACCGACGAGGAGCTGGCCCCCTTCGCCGCCTACAAGCGCAGGGTCGACCCCGACGGCCGCTTCAACCGCGGCAAGCTCCTGCGCGACCCTGCTTTCGCGGCCGACCTGTCGCGGGCGTACACGCCGAGCTTCGCGCTCATGGGCCACGAGAGCATCATCCTCGAGCAGAACGACATCGGGCAAATCGCCGACTCGTTCAAGGACTGCCTGCGCTGCGGCAAGTGCAAGCCGGTGTGCGCGACCCACGTCCCGCGCGCGAACCTCCTGTACAGCCCGCGCAACAAGATCCTCGCCACCTCGCTTCTGATCGAGGGGTTCCTGTACGAGGAGCAGACGCGCCGGGGTATTTCCATCAAGCACTTCAACGCCTTCGGCGACGTGGCCGACCACTGCACGGTCTGCCACAAGTGCGTAGCACCCTGCCCGGTGGACATCGACTTCGGCGACGTGTCGATCGCGATGCGCAACCTCTTGCGCAAGTTGGGAACGCGCAACTTCAACCCCGGCACCGCGGCGTCGATGTTCTTCCTCACCGCGACCAACCCGGCCACGATCAAGGTCCTTAGAACAGTGATGATCGGCTGGGGTTACAAGCTGCAGCGCATGGCGTACCGCTTCGCACGCACCACGCGCGTGGCGCAGGCGCAGACGAAGCATCCGCCGCCGACCGCCGGCAAGCGCGCGGTGAAGCCGCAGATCGTCCACTTCATCAACAAGCCGATGCCCGGCAACCTGCCCAAGCGCACCTCGCGCGCGCTCCTCGACATCGAGGACAACGAGATCGTTCCGGTGATTCGCGACCCGGCGCGGGCGGCGGACGAGGGCGAGGCGGTCTTCTACTTCCCCGGCTGCGGCTCGGAGCGCCTGTTCTCGCAAGTGGGACTGGCCACGCAGGCGATGCTCTTCCACGTGGGCGCGCAGACCGTGTTGCCGCCCGGGTACCTGTGCTGCGGCTATCCGCAGACCTCCGCCGGCAACCACGACGAGGGGCAGCGCATCACCACCGCCAACCGGGTGCTGTTCCACCGCGTGGCTACCACGCTCAACTACTTGGACATCCGGACGGTGATCGTGTCCTGCGGCACGTGCATGGACCAACTCCTCGAGTACGAGTTCGAGAAGATATTCCCCGGATGCCGCCTGCTCGACATCCACGAGTACCTGATGGAGCAGGGTGTCGCGCTGTCGGGGGTGGCGGGGGTGCGTTACATGTATCACGACCCCTGCCACACGCCCATGAAGCAGTACGCGCCGCTTGCGGTGGTCAATCGGTTGATGGGCACCGATGTTGCGCTGAACGATCGCTGTTGCGGCGAGTCGGGCACGCTCGCGGTCACGCGCCCCGACGTGTCCACCCAGGTGCGCTTCCGCAAAGAAGAGGAAATGCGAAAAGGGGCCGCAAAGCTGCGCGCCGGCGGCTTCGCCGGCGACGTGAAGGTGCTGACGTCGTGTCCGTCCTGCCTGCAGGGGCTCGCGCGCTTTGCCGACGACGCGGACACGCAGGCCGACTACATCGTGGTCGAGATCGCCAAGCACGTCCTTGGCGAGAGCTGGATGGCGGACTACGTGAAGAAGGCGAATGCAGGCGGGATCGAGCGGGTGTTGCTCTAGCAGGTCGATGCAAAAGGCGTCCGAGCGGCCATCGGATGACCAAGGAACGGCGTTGCGCCTTTTGCATCGAGGTTGATTCCAGGCGGTCGTCCTAGGGGCGGCCCGTCGGGCGACCGCCGGAAACAGCACGAAACAACGCGCGTGGTGCGCACACCCACGCCTTCGATCGCGTTCTGCATCATGCTGGTAGGGGTCATTCCGTAAACACCGCCTTGCCCTTGATCCGCGGCGCCGGCGCTTCCGGCATGCACGACCGTCCGGGCTCCGGCGCGTAGGCGCAGCGCGGCGTGCCCGCTTCGCCGTCCGCCACCCGCGCGACCGCCGCCGACACCTCGGGCTCGGGGCCGTAGCGGACGATGAGCGGCGCGCCCACGAGCATCAGCGCATAGAGAGCCGCCACCACGATGCCGCCGAGGACGCGACGCGGAGGAGCCCGGCGCTCGGACCGGAACTGGGGATCGGCTTCAGGGGCGGTCAGCGATTCCATGGTGCTCGTTGTCCTGAAAAAATGCCCGCGAAGGCGGCCGGACCGTGTCGCGGACGCGCTTCACTGTGGAGGAATCAGCGCGCCCTCGCGGGTGGAGGCAAAGGTTCGCGGTGCTTGACAGTTCCCGGTTTCCCGGCTTCACACCGCGAGGCAACAAGCCTTGTTACGCAATCTACGCTAAGCGCGGCGCGGGCCGCTGCCGATCATTCGGCGCCCGTTGGGCGGAAAATTCGCGTTGCCGCCCGGACGCATCGGCTGGAACACCCTTTCGCAGGGGCCATAGGACCACCCCGAAGCGGCCGCCCATCCGCCGCGGCGGGGCCGCCGGGGGCGCTTTGTGCTATAAGCGGGGGTCATGCAGGAGTCCGTCTCCCAGGCCGCGAGGCCCCCCCGGCGCACGGCCGCGCAGGACGCGGTGCCGTCGCTCGCGTTCGCCGACGCCGACGGCGCCAAGCGCTGGGCGAAGTCTCTTCTCATCACCTCGGTTACGCCCCTGTACGAGGCCGTGCGCGGCCAGCTCCGCGCGCTGTCGGCCGCCGACTTCTCGCCGCGCGAGCGCGCCACCATCGCTGAAGTCATGCGCGAGCAGGTCGCGCATCTGCACACCGAGCTCGCCCGCCGCTACGCCGGCAAGCCGCAGCCCGCCGCCGACCGCGAGCTCGACGCCGCGGAGCAGGCGATTTCGCTGTGGCAAGGCTTGTGGGAGCAGTACTCGGCGTGCTTGAAGCCCCTGCTCGAGGGCGACGTCGAGCTGCAAGGGGTGAAAGCGAAGCTTCTCCAGCGCGGGCTGTACGTCGGCAAACAGCTCGTCATCGTGTACGGCCTCGCGCGCCGGGTGCCGCCGCCGACCCTGTGGCAGGAGCTGCACGCTTACTACCGGCTTGCCGAGCTCCTCGACTGCGCGGTCACCGCGGTTTCCGACGACCTCATGCCGCACGCGGTCGGCATCTCGTGCTACTCGACCTATTGCCACGCCCTGCTCCTCGGGCTCGCCGACCCCTGTGCGCTGTCGGTGCGCCAGATCGAGCTCGTCGACCGCTGGCTCGGGCAGTGGGGGCGCAAGATCTTCCCGTACGCCCAGCAGCGTGAGACCGAAGGTCCGGTGATCCTGATGGACCTCGACTCGGCGGTCGGGTGCTGGCTCGCCGAGACGGTGCCGAACACCGCGCCCGTGTCGATGCGCTACGGCTATCCCGGCAAGCTCGCGACGTCGGTGCGGGGCCGCATCAAGCGGCTGTCGGCCGGTGCGACCCCCGCGGAGTTGCAACTCGGGCACGACACGTCGGTGGAAGGCTCCGCCGCGCTGCTCGACCACCTCGACAAGCGCTGGTACCAGATGCCGTCGCGCGACGCAGACGCCGCGCACGACACCATCCAGCTCACCGCCGGCGGCGTGCAGGCCGCGTATTTCCGGGTCGGCGGACGCACGTTCGATCGCCAGGACCCGCTCGGCCGCCTCACCTTCCAGGGCGCGCAGCACTTGCAGACGCTCGGCGCGCTCACCGACTACGACCGCTACAAGGAAGACGCCGAAAAGAACTGGCCGTGGGAAGGCTGGCAGGGCGACTACAGCTGGCGCAATGCGCACCTTCTGCGCCGCGAGGAGACGCGCTACCGCTGGTTCCTCGACCAGCTCGTCGTGATCCGCGACGACGAGCGCACGCGCCTGGGCTACGTCACCCGCGTCGCGGTCGCGCCCCCCAACGAGCTCGCGATGTCGCTTGCGATTTGGGGCGGACTTCCGCGCTCGATCGCCGTGCGGCCGACGTCCATCGCGTTCTCCGAGGAGCTCCCGCTGCCGGCGCTCATGCTCGCCGCCACCGACGAAGCGCCGGCCTCGCTGGTCGTCCCGCCGCGCACGTTCAACGCCGGCCGCGTCTTGCGCTCCATGGATACGGGTCCGGAGCGCAAGTTCCGCCTGACCCGGCTGCTGCAGCGCGGCGGCGACTTCGAGCGCGTGGCCTTCGAAGAATCCTAATTGGGGTCAGAATCGATACTCGTTTCGAGTATGGGGTCAGAGTCGAATTAGATCGCATCTAGGAATGGGTGGATGGCCAACCGTCTCGCCGGCGCGACGAGCCCCTACCTCCAGCAGCACGCCGACAATCCGGTCGACTGGTACCCGTGGGGTGAGGAGGCTCTGGCCCGCGCGCGCGCGGAAGGCAAGCCGATCCTCTTGTCGATCGGCTATTCGGCCTGCCACTGGTGCCATGTCATGGCCCACGAGTCGTTCGATGATCCCGCCGTCGCGGCGGCGATGAACGAGGCGTTCGTGAACGTGAAGGTCGACCGCGAAGAGCGTCCCGACCTCGATCAGATCTACCAGGCCGCGCACGCGCTTTTGACCCGCCGCTCGGGCGGCTGGCCGCTGACGATGTTCCTCACGCCCGACGGCACGCCGTTTTTCGGCGGCACTTACTTCCCGAAGGAAGGGCGCTACGGGTTGCCCGGCTTCCGCGAACTGATTCCCAGGATCGCGCAGGCGTACCGCGAGCAAGGCGACGGCCTCGGCGAACAGAACCGGCGCCTCGCCGACGCGCTCGCGACCCTCGAACCGGAAGGCGGCCCCGCGCCCACGTCACTGGCCGGCGCGGCCGACGCGGCGCTCGCGGGATTGAAGGAGACGTTCGACCCCGCGTACGGCGGCTTCGGCGGCGCGCCCAAGTTTCCGCACCAGACGGAGCTCGATTTCTGCCTGCGCGCGTACGCACGGCGCGGCGACGCGCAGGCGCTGGCCATGGTGCGCACCACGCTCGATCGCATGGCCGGCGGCGGGATCCACGATCAGCTGGGAGGGGGATTCTGCCGCTACTCGGTCGACGCGCAGTGGTCCATTCCCCACTTCGAGAAGATGCTGTACGACAACGGGCCGCTGCTTGCGCTGTATGCCGACCTCGCGCGCATCACCTGCGAGCGCCGCTATGCCGATGTCGCGCGCGACCTCGTCGGCTGGCTGGTGCGCGAAATGCACGCACCCGACGGCGCGTTCTATTCGAGCCTCGACGCCGATAGCGAAGGCGAGGAGGGCAGGTTCTACGTCTGGACGCGCGAGGAAGCGCGCGCCGCGGTCAGCGCCGAGGAATGGGCCGTGGCCGAGCCGTACTACGGTTTCGACCAGCCGCCGAACTTCGAAGGCGAGCGGTGGAACCCGCGCCGCGCTTCGCCGCTCGAGGCCATCGCGCAACGCGCCGGCATCGATGTCCTCGATGCCAACACGCGTCTCGCGGGTGCGCGGGCCGCGCTCTTCGCGGCGCGCGGCAAGCGGGTGCGCCCGAGCCGCGATGACAAGATCCTGACGTCGTGGAACGCGCTCGCGGTCGCCGGGCTTGCGCACGCAGCGAACGCGCTCGACATGCCGCGCTGGACCGATCTTGCGATCGACGCGGCCGATTCCCTCAAGCGAACCGCGTGGCGCGACGGGCGCCTCCTCGCCACCCGCCGCGGCGAGCACGCGGATCTCAACGCGTATCTCGACGACTACGCATTCCTGCTCGATGCGCTACTCGCGCTCGCGCAAGTGCGCTTTCGCCCCGCGGACTTCGCTTGGGCGTGCGAATTGGCCGACGTGCTCCTCGACCGCTTCGAGGATCGGGCGCGCGGCGGCTTCTGGTTCACGAGTCACGACCACGAGCGGCTGTTCCATCGCGGCAAGCCCGGCCACGACAACGCCACCCCCTCGGGCAACGGCGTGGCCGCGCGGGCGCTGGTCACGCTGGGGCATCTCGCGGGCGAGCGGCGGTACCTCGAGGCCGCGGAGCGCAGCGTACGCCTGTTCGCCGCGGACATCGCGCGCTCGCCGGGAGGCTACTGCACGCTGCTCGAAGCGGCGCATGCGTTGGAGGCGCCGCCGGCGTCGGTGCTGCTGGTCGGCGATCCCGAGGAAGCCGCGGCATGGCAGCGCACGCTCGCGAAGGACTACCGCCCCGGCGTGACCGTGATCGATCTGGCACCGGCTCGCGACGTGCCGCCCGCGCTGGTGAAGGGCGCAACCCCCGCGAAAGGCGCCGCCGCCTTCGTGTGCCGGGGCACGACTTGCCTGCCGCGCATCGATGCGCTCGACGCGCTACTTGCCGCCGTTGGCGCCGGCGCCGCCACGGTCCGGTAGAATCAACATTCCTCGAAAAGGAGCGCCCCATGAAAACTGCAACGCTTGCCGCCGCCCTCGCCGGTTGTGCCGTCGCCTTCGCCGGCCCCGCGCACGCGGTCCTCACCAACGCCCAGGCCGAAGCCTTGATGAAGAAGGACGGCTGCGCCGCCTGCCACTCCATCAACAAGAAGATCATCGGCCCGGCCTACGTGGACGTCGCGAACAAGTACCGCGCGGACAAGAACGCGCAGGAGATGCTCGAAAAGAAGGTGAAGGGCGGAAGCACCGGCGTCTGGGGAGCGATCCCGATGCCGCCCAACACCGCGACCTCCCCGGCGGACGTCAAAGAGCTCGTGACCTGGATCCTGCAGCTCAAGAAGTAGCCGGCGCGCCCGCGCCGTGTCGAAAGCCACGCCTCTGAACGCCGTGCACCGCGCCGCCGGCGCGCGCATGGTCGACTTCGGCGGCTGGGACATGCCGGTGAACTACGGCTCGCAGATCGACGAGCACCACGCGGTGCGCCGCGACGCGGGCATGTTCGACGTGTCGCACATGCGCCCGGTGGACCTCGAAGGCGCGGGCGCGCGTGACTTCCTGCGCTACGCGCTCGCCAACAACGTCGACAAGCTGAAGGAGCCCGGCAAGGCGCTGTATTCCTGCCTGCTGCGACCCGACGGCGGCATTCTCGACGACCTCATCGTCTACTACCTGCGCGAGGACTTCTTCCGGCCGGTGGTCAACGCCGCGACCGCCGACAAGGACATCGCGTGGCTGCGCCGGCTCGCCGGTGAGCGCACCCCCACACTGAAGGTCACGCCACGCGACGACTTCGCGATGATCGCGGTGCAGGGCCCCACCGCGCGGCAGAAGGTGTGGCAGGCGTTGCCGGGTACCGAGGCCGCGAGCCGTGCGTTGCGGCCGTTCACCGCCGCGCAGGCGGGAGACTACTTCGTCGCGCGCACGGGCTACACCGGCGAGGACGGCTTCGAGATCATGATGCCGGCGAGCGAAGCGGTGCCCGCGTGGAACGCGCTCGCGGCTGCGGGCGTGCGGCCCTGCGGGCTCGGAGCGCGCGACACCCTACGCCTGGAAGCCGGCATGAACCTGTACGGGCAGGACATGGACGAGACGGTGTCGCCGCTGGATGCGGGCCTCGGCTGGACCGTGGATCTCGCGAGCCCGCGCGACTTCGTCGGCAAGCCGGCGCTCCTCGAGCAACCGGCCACGCGCCAGCTCACGGGCCTCGTGCTGCTCGATGCGGGCGGGGTGCTGCGCGCGCACCAGAAGGTCGCCACTGCGCGCGGCGACGGCGAGATCACCAGCGGCACGTTCAGTCCCACGTTGGCCAAGTCGATCGCGCTCGCGCGCCTGCCGCTGGGGGTGGCGCCCGGCGACGTCGTGCAGGTCGCGGTCCGCGACAAGTCGCTCGCCGCGCGGGTGGTGAAGCCGCCGTTCGCGCGCAACGGCAAGGCGCTCGTTTCGTGATCACATTGCAGGGAGAGGACATGAAGGTACCCGCGGAGCTCAAGTACGCCGACAGCCACGAGTGGATGCGGGCGGAGTCCGACGGCACGGTCACCATCGGCATCACCGACCACGCGCAGGAAGCGCTCGGGGACCTGGTGTTCATCGAGCTTCCCGCGGTAGGACGGGTCCTGAAGGTGGGCGAAGCCTGCGCGATCGTCGAGTCGGTCAAGGCCGCGAGTGACGTGTACGCGCCGATCGCGGGCGAGGTCGTGGCGGCGAACACCGGCGTCACATCCAAGCCGGAAGCGGTCAACGAGGACGCGTACGCGGCGTGGCTCTTTCGCCTGAAGCCCGCCGACCCGAACGCGCTCGCGGCGATGCTCGACGCCAAGGCTTACGAAAAGCTCGTCGCCGAGAATGCCTGAAGCGTTGGCTGTCCTCGAAGACGACGGCGCGTTCATCGCGCGCCACATCGGCACCACGCCGGCCGAGCAGGCCGAAATGCTCGCGGAGCTGGGCTTCGCGTCGCGTGCGGCGATGATGGATGCCGTGGTGCCGGCCGCGATCCGCGAACGCGATCCGCTGCCGCTGCCGGGTCCCCTGACCGAAGCCGCTGCGCTCGCGAAGCTCTCGGGACTCGCCGCGGACAACCGCGTGCTGAAGTCCTACATCGGGCAGGGCTACTATGGCACGCACACCCCCGGCGTCATCCTGCGCAACATCCTCGAGAATCCCGCGTGGTACACGGCGTACACGCCGTACCAGCCGGAGATCGCGCAGGGCCGGCTCGAAGCGCTCGTGAACTTCCAGACGATGGTGTGCGACCTGACCGGCATGGCCATCGCCAACGCGTCGATGCTCGACGAGGCCACCGCGGCCGCGGAGGCGATGACCCTCGCGCTGCGAGTAGGCAAGGGCGCGAGCCGGCGCTTTTTCGTGGCCGACGACGTGTTCGCGCAGACGATCGACGTCGTGCGCACGCGCGCGGCGCCGCTGGACATCGAAGTCGTCGTGGGGCCGGCGCAGGACGCGGCGGAAGCCGGCGCGTACGCGGTGCTGCTGCAGTACCCGGGCTGTAATGGGGACGTACCCCATTACAGCAGGCTGGCCGCCGACCTGCGCGCGCGCGGCACGCTGGTCGTCGTCGCCGCCGATCTTCTCGCGCTCACGCTGCTCACGCCGCCCGGCGAATGGGGCGCGGACGCTTGCGTGGGCAGCACGCAGCGCTTCGGCGTGCCGATGGGCTACGGCGGCCCGCACGCGGGCTATCTTGCGACCCGCGACGAGTTCAAGCGCTCGCTGCCCGGGCGCCTGGTCGGCGTCTCGGTCGACGCCCGCGGCGACCCCGCGTACCGCCTCGCGCTGCAGACGCGCGAGCAGCACATCCGGCGCGAGAAGGCGACCTCCAACATCTGCACCGCGCAGGTGCTGCTGGCGGTGATCGCGAGCATGTACGCCGTGTATCACGGGCCGGAGGGGCTTACGCGCATCGCGCGGCGGGTGCGGCGGCTCACCGGGATCGCGCGCGCCGGCTTGCGCAAGCTCGGGTTCGCCGTGCCCGATCTCGTGTACTTCGACACGTTCACGGTGACCACCGGCGCGCGCACCAAGGCGATCGCCGCGCGCGCGGTTGCGCGGGGCGTGAACCTGCGCCGGGTCGACGACGCGACGGTGGGGTTGTCGCTCGACGAGACCACGACGCGCGAGGACGTGCAGTCCCTGTGGCGGATCTTCGCCGACGCCGAGCCGGGCTTCACCGTCGCCGACCTCGACCGTGAGGACGAGTTGCCGGCAGCACTCGTGCGCACGTCGAAGTTTCTCACCCACCCGGTCTTCCACCGCTACCGCTCGGAAACCGCGATGCTGCGCTACCTGCGCCGGCTCGCCGACCGCGATCTCGCGCTCGATCGCGCCATGATCCCGTTGGGCTCGTGCACGATGAAGCTCAACGCCACGGCGGAAATGATCCCGGTGACGTGGCCCGCGTTCAGCGCGCTGCATCCGTTCGCGCCCGCGGACCAGACCGCGGGCTATCGCGCCATGATCGCCGAGCTCGAAGGCATGCTGTGCGCGGTCACGGGTTACGATGCCGCATCGCTGCAGCCGAACGCGGGATCGCAGGGCGAGTACGCGGGGCTGTTGATGATCCGCGCGTACCACCAAAGCCGCAACGAGGCGCACCGCAACGTCTGCCTCATTCCCGCCTCCGCCCACGGCACCAATCCCGCGTCGGCGCAGATGGCCGGCATGCAGGTGGTGGTCGTGGGCTGCGACGAGGAAGGCAACGTCGACCTCGCGGACCTCGAGGCCAAGGCCGCCAAGCACACGCGCGAACTCGCCGCCATCATGGTCACCTACCCGTCCACGCACGGGGTGTTCGAGGCGGGCATCCGCCGCGTGTGCGAGATCGTGCACGCGCACGGCGGGCAGGTGTACGTCGACGGCGCCAACTTGAACGCGCTGGTCGGCCTCGCGGCACCCGGGCGCTTCGGCGCCGACGTGTCGCACCTCAATCTGCACAAGACGTTCTGCATTCCGCACGGCGGCGGCGGCCCGGGCGTGGGACCGGTTGCTTGCCGGGCGCATCTGGCGCCGTTCCTGCCGGGGCATCGGAGCCTCGCCGCCGGGGACAGGAGCATCGGCCCCGTCTGCGCGGCCCCCTTCGGCAGCGCGTCGATTCTGCCCATCTCGTGGATGTACATCACGATGATGGGCGGCGAGGGGCTGCGCGCGGCAACCGAGAGCGCGATCCTTCACGCCAACTACATCGCGCATCGGCTGGCGGCGCACTATCCCGTGCTCTACACGGGACCGGGCGGCCTGGTCGCGCACGAATGCATACTCGACCTGCGTCCGCTGAAGGCGACGTCAGGCATCGAGGCCGAGGACGTGGCCAAGCGCCTCATCGATTACGGCTTCCACGCCCCGACCATGAGCTTTCCCGTCGCGGGGACGCTGATGGTCGAGCCCACCGAGTCCGAGTCCCGGGACGAGCTCGACCGCTTCATCGACGCCATGATCGCGATCCGCGACGAGATCCGCGCCGTCGAGGAAGGCGACTTCGATCGCCTCGACAATCCGCTCAAGAATGCGCCGCACACCGCGGCGGCGGTCAGCGCGGACGCGTGGATGCACAAGTACGGCCGCATGCTCGCCGCGTACCCGGCGCCGGGACAGCGCAGCGCCAAGTATTGGCCGCCTGTCGCGCGCGTGGACAACGTCTACGGCGACCGCAACCTGTTCTGCTCCTGCATCCCGATCGCGGAACGGGAAGACGTTGCGACGTGATGTCCCGAAGCCTGGCGTGAATCTTGCGTTGACCCGATTCGTCTAGCTCCTCCGGCGGGCTCGCGCCCCGCCGCCCGACCCATGAACCTGCAGTCGTGGACCCGCTGGAAGGCGTTCGTCGTCCATCTCGCGATCAGCGCCCTGATCGCGTCGACGGTGTTCATCCTCATCATGCTCGTCTGGTACCCGCGGCCGTACTTCGAGGCCATGGGCGGAGCGCTGTTGCTTCGTCTCCTGATCGGCGTCGACGTCGTGCTGGGGCCGCTCATTACTCTCATCATCTTCGACCCCGCCAAGCCGCGCCTGAAGTTCGACCTCGCGTGCATCGCCACCCTGCAGATCGTGGCGCTGATCTACGGCAGCTACGTCATGTTCGAGGCCCGCCCGGTCTATAACGTCTTCTACAAGAACGCATTCAACACGGTGCCGGCCAATCTCATCGTGGACACCTCGCTGGCACGCGCACCCGACGCGTTCCGCGACCTGCCGGTGACGGGGCCGCGAGTGGTGGCCGCGCGGCCGCCCGTCAGCGCGGACGAGAACGCGAGCCTGATGCTTTCCGCCATGTCCGGTGGGCCGGAAATCGTTCAATTGCCGCACCTGTACGTGCCCTACGCCGACTCCGCGATGTCCGCGGCGAGCTCCGCCCGCCCGCTGGTCGACCTCTCGCGCAGGAGCAAGGAAACCGCCGACGCGGTCAGCGAGTTCGTCGCGAGCAGCGCGAAGGACGGCCGCAACCTGGGCTACCTGCCGGTCAAGGCGCGCAACAAGGACTTCGCGGCGGTGGTCGACCGCAAGACTGGCGAGATCGTCGGGTACCTCGCGGTGTATCCCTGGTAGCGGAACGAAGGCTCGCGCGGCGCGTATAATCGACGCGCCTTCCCGCGCGCCTCGGCTCCTTGCGCCGCAGGTGCAAGGGTCACTTGTCCAGTGTCGCCTCGCCTCGGTCGCTCGGCGTCGCGCGCTTCGCGCCTTACCTCGGCTTTGCCTCGGTCGCCTCGCTCACTCGCCATGCATCGCTTGTTCCGGCTGTTTCCAGGCTTTCTCTTCGCGTTCCTCGCCACCGCCGTCGCCGCGCAAGCGCCGCCGGTGCCTGCGGCGGCGGCGTGGTTCCTTACCGACGTCACCAGCGGCCAGACGCTCGCGGCCGGCAACGCCGACGACCGGCGCGAGCCCGCGTCGCTGACCAAGCTCATGACCGCGTACGTCGTCTTCGGCGCGCTGCGCGCCAAGACGATCGTGCCGTCGCAGATGGTGGCCGTGTCGCAGGCCGCATGGAAGGCGGAGGGCTCGCGCATGTTCATCGAGCCGCGGCGCGCCGTCTCCGTCGACGAGCTCCTGCGCGGCATGATCGTGCAGTCGGGCAACGACGCGTCGATCGCGCTCGCGGAAGCCGTCGCCGGCAGCGAGGAGGCGTTCGTGGCACGCATGAACGCGGAAGCGGCGCGCCTGGGGATGGACAACACGCGGTTCACCAACGCAACCGGTTTGTCGAACCCGCAGCATTACTCCACCGCGGCCGACACCGCGAAGGTCGCGGTCGCGCTGATCCGCGACTACCCCGAGTTCTACCCGCTGTATTCGCAGAAGGAATTCCGCTACAACAACATCACGCAGCCGAACCGCAACCGGCTGCTGTGGTCCGACCCGCACGTCGACGGCATGAAGACGGGCCACACCGATGCCGCGGGCTGGTGCCTGGTCGCCACCGCGCTGCGCGCCGACCGCCGCGTGCTCGCGGTGGTGCTGGGCGCGAGCTCCGACGCCGCGCGGGCGTCGGAGGCGCAAAAGCTCCTCAACTGGGGATTCCAGGCGTTCGACACGGTGCAGCTCTACCAGTCGGGCAAGCAGGTGACCACGCTGCGTGTGTGGAAGGGCGCCGCGCCCGAGGTGCCGGCGGGCTTTCTCGCCGACCGCTATCTCACGCTGCCCAAGGGCAAGGCGGACAAGCTTCAGGTCACGATGCAGGCGCAGGAGCCGCTGGTGGCGCCGGTCGCGCGGGCGCAGCGCGTGGGCACGGTGAAGGTGGCGCTCGAAGGAAAGCAGATGGCCGAGTTCCCGCTGATCGCGCTGGAAGAGGTCCCGCTCGCGAGCTTTTTCGGGCGGATGTGGGATACGGTACGCTTGTGGTTCCGCAAATGAGCCGGGGCACGCAATGAGCAACGAGCAGATCGTCTATCTCAACGGCAAGTACCTGCCCATCTCGCAGGCGCAGGTGTCCGTGCTCGACCGCGGCTTCATCTACGGCGACGGGGTGTACGAGCT
The DNA here is from genome assembly GCA_020845855.1 of Burkholderiales bacterium. Taxonomy (GTDB): domain Bacteria; phylum Pseudomonadota; class Gammaproteobacteria; order Burkholderiales; family Casimicrobiaceae; genus VBCG01. The sequence goes on along the minus strand of JADLEZ010000228.1, from coordinate 346 downwards.
CGTCCCCGTGTACGCCGGTGAGCCGTTCCGGCTGCCGCAGCATCTGGCGCGCCTTGCGCGCAGCCTCGACGGCATCCGGCTCGCCAACCCGCACACCGACGCTGAATGGGAACGGATCATCCGCGACCTGGCCGCGCGCCAGCCGTTCGCCGATCAGGCGGTCTACTTCCAGGCCACGCGCGGCGCGGCCAAGCGCGACCACTCGTTTCCGAAGGACGCGCCGCCGACCGTGTTCATGATGAGTAACCCGTTGCCGCTGCCTACGCGCGAGCAAGTGGACAACGGCGTGGCGGTGGTGACCGCGGAGGACAACCGCTGGCACCGCTGCGACCTGAAGACGATATCG
>JADLEZ010000227.1 GCA_020845855.1 Burkholderiales bacterium | reverse complement strand
CACGCTGTCGGCACTGATGTGCGCGGTCGCGTGCTTTCTGCACGAAGCCCAACCCTTTCCAGGCCACCGGTCTGCCCTCCTGCGCCTGACACCGTGACTGGGCAGGATTTGCGATCGGTTATTTAGCTTCCTAGCTCCGCGATGGCCAGCAATTGAGCAGCGCGCCGAGTTGCATGCTCGGGCCGTTGCCGCGGAGCTGGGAGCGTCCGATGGCTGACGGGACAGGGAAGGGCCCCGGCGCCGAGTCACCGGCGCACGGGGCGGGACAGCAGACTCAGGAGAACGATCGACACCCCGAGCATAGCACCGCAGGGCGCAGCATATCCGCCACCGGCGAAGTCGTTCGACGCCACCTGCCCGAGCTCGCCGCAATCGACCGCTGGATCGTGCGCGATGCGGCCAAAGTGCCCAAGCATCCGACGGGACTGCATAGCGTCGATGCGAGCGACCGCGCGATCTGGTGCTCACTCGATCGCGCGCTGAGCATATGGCGTCACCACCCGCGGCGCATCGCCGGTGTCGGCTACGTGATGACCGGCATCCACACCGAGCACCCCGCGCTGCGCCTCGTCGGCATCGACCTCGATAAAGCGTTCGACGAGCTCGACGAGCTCAAGCCCTGGGCGCAGCGCATCGTCGACGCAGCCGGCCCGTGCTACTGGGAGCGTTCGCCGTCCGGGATCGGCCTGCGGGGCTTTTTGCGCGGGGCGATTCCCGCCGAGATGACTCAGCGATTCCCCGATGGCGGGGTTGAGCTGTACGACGGCCGCAGCGGTCGCTATCTGACTGTCACGGGGGTGCGCTATGTCCCTGGCTGATGGCCACGCGGACGCGCTGTACGCCGCCTGCGTGGGCGTGGTGGCCGAATCCAAGGGCACCGCGCTCGGCACACGCAAGCAACGTGACGACTGGCCGCCGTTGCCGAGCGACTGGGCACAGCCGGCCGACGTCGTGGCGCGCAGCTTGGCCGAGGTCGCGCCGTTCCTCGACCTTACCGAGCTCGACGGTGTTGCGGTCGGCGGCCGTTCCGACGCACTCCTGCATGCGGCGCTGGATATCTGTCGGCTCGTCGACGACGTGACCGCGCTCAACGTCATGGTCGCGCACCCGACGATATGGGCCGTCGCACTCGACAAGCGCCACGGCAGCGCGAAGCGGGCGCGCGAATACGTGTGGGATCACAGCATCCGGCCGGCGCGCGCAAATGTCGGCCCGCCCATCGCCGAGCGCTTCGAGGACCTGACACTGACCGATCCGCCGCCATCGACAGGGCGTGCGCTCGAGCTGCCCGATCTCGACATCGGCGCGCTGAGCGCGGCGCGATTCGTCGACGTCGAGCCGCCGCCGCAGGAATTCATCGGGCCCTTCCCGCATCCGACTACCGGCGTCGTCTACGGCGCGGGCGGAAGCAGCAAATCGACGTTCATGCAGGCGATGGGCACAGGGATCGCCACGGCGGTCGACGTGCTGGGCGTGCCCGAGTGGGTACCGACGACGCCCCGGAAGGTGCTGATGCTGTCGGCGGAAGAGTCGACGGCCGATCTGCACCGTCGGCAGTACGAGCTGATCCGCGGCATCGAAAAGTTGGATTTCATCGACGACGTGTTCGGCGACCGCCTCGAGCGCGGCCCGCTGCTGCGCGAGCGCCTTCACGACGGGCGCTTCACCCTGGCCAGCACGCAGGGCATGCGGATCGAGCTGGTCGACGAACGCGGCCGGCGCAAGGGCGCCGACTGGCTGCGTCGTCAGATCGACCGCGGAGGATTCGACCTTGTGGTGATTGACCCGGTCGCCTCCTTCCGCACGGGACCAGAAGACGCGCTGCAACCGCTGATCAACCTCGGTCGCGAGATCAACGAGGAGAACGGCTGCTCCGTCGTCTACATCCATCACACCAACAAGTCGAGCAGGGGCACCGACCAAGCCCGGGAGGCTACAGCCGCACGCGGTGACTCCGCGCTGCTCGACGGTGCGCGCTTCGGTTTTGGCGTGGCTGGCATGACGGCGGACGAGGCGACCCGGCTCAAGGTCGACGACCGCAAGCTCTATGCGGGCGTGCGACTATCGAAGGCGAATTACACCGCTGAGTCGGATGTGTTCTGGTTCGTCCGAGGACATGCCGGGGTGCTCTATGCGACGAGCTTCCGGCCCCTGGCCCAGCGACGCGCAGATGATCGTGCCTCGCAGTGCACGGCGGTGCTGAGACTCGTTGCCGAGCTCGAAGAGGCCGAACTACGGGTGTCTAAGTCGGAGTTGGTCGCCCGAATCATGGACAAGAAATTCGCGACGCGCGATGCGGCCCGCGTCATCGTGGGTGACCTGCTGGGCAGAGGCGCGCTGCGCCTCGAGCATGGGGATCCCGGCGACACCGAGCGGCGGAAATTGCCGCACGGCTGGATCGTCACCGGGGAAGTGGCATGACGGCCTGCAAAATGTTTGCAAGAAGGTTGGCGGCGGTCGCCAATCTTTTCCCGCCAAGCCCGCCGACCATACGCAATAAGGTTGGCGCGCGGCGCCTATTAAGGCGCCGCCGCGTACCTTATCTTTCGCGCCGGGCTTATGGCCGCCAACCTTCCGGGCTGCAAAATCCTTGCAACCCCGGTGCTCAGCCGAACACGCGGGACGCGCCAACGCGCGCGTGCGCGAGGCCAATCGCTCGCTGCAATTTTGCAGCGGTGCACCCCCGGTGAATCTGTACGACGAGCTACGGGGCGAATGGCTCCTGTTTGACGTCCCCGAGGGGCGCCGACCCGCTTGGACGATTGGCCGCATGCCTGACGGCCTGCGCCTGTTGCGGCCTCACGCACGGCTGTCGGTGCTGACTATCGCGAAGCTGCTCATCGGCAGGCCCGGTCACGTGCTCACCAACGCCACTATCGGCTACACGCGCAGCCACAATGCGATTGCCCAATGGTGGGCAAAAATCGCAACCGTGCTCGTCGACGAGGGGCTCGGCGACTTTGCCTCAGCCTTTGACCTTTGCCTCGATCGAGGGGATGGGGAAATCTGCTATCGACCGCGGCACGGAATAGCCTTTCACGCGCGGAAATGAGCGCTTTCGCATACAGATCCCCGCGACGCCGAACGCGCGGCGTAGGCTCCGCTCCATGGACGTTGACGCTCTTCGCCGAAAGCTCGAAGCCGTGAGGCAAGACCTGCACGTAGCGATCCGCGCCCATGCGCGCGCCGTCGAAAATTACTTGACCTGGGGCACCGGAGAGCATGACGTCATCACGACCTGCGAGCAGCGCCGCGCGATCGAAGCGCTCGAAAGCTCGCTGGCGACGCTGCTGGACGATTACGAAGAGGGCATGACCGATGATGGTTGACCGCGAAAACGTTTTTTCCTGGGATCAGGCCATCACGGCCAGCGCCGCGAGCACCAACGTGTTCGACCTGGGCCCGTCGTCCTACGACCGCGGCCCGGGCGAGGGCAAGGTAATTGCCATCACGCTGCCGGCGGCCTTCACCCTTTTAACCTCGCTCGAATTCACGTTACAGACGGATGACGACGATCAGTTCGGCAGCGCGCGCGATCTGACGAAACTGAGCGTCGAGATTGCGCGATTGACGAAGGGCGCCTCGTTCACACTCCCGGTGCCGCATGAGGCCGTGGAGCGCTACCTCCGCATGTATTACACCGTAACCGGCACCAACCCCGGTGCCGGCAAAGTGCGCGCATGGCTCGCGCCCGCCGACCATATCGATCAGAACAACGACTTCCGAGCGGCGTGAGGGAAGCGAACATGCAAGTGCCAACCCCGACCCCGGCCCCCGCGCCTGCGCCAGTTGCCGCCGACACGCGGCCGAAGCTCAGCGTCGCGGAAGTGCCGAACCGCGCGACGTTCGAGGCGGTGCAAAAGGATGAGCGGCAAACCGCAGCGCTGCACCCGGAGGTGCCGCTCGTCGAGCGCGTCGACGCGTGGCTCCACTGGGACGAGGTGCACCCGGACAAGCGCGCCGAAATGCGACAAGCCTATGCGCGTGAGTTCGCCGCGTTGGGCATGGATCCGCAGGCGGCGAATTTTGTCGTCGGCCGCGCCGTGGGGCTTCGGAGCGGGCCCGAGGTCCCGACGCGCGAGCGCTACGCCCAGCAGATCCGCGCCGAGCGCGCGATCGGTCAGATGACGGGAGGCGAGTGGAATCGCATCAAGGGCGACATCGGCAAGTGGCTCAGTGCGACCGCGCCGAAGGTTGCGGCGATGCTCGCGAAAAGCGGCGCCGGCAATGATGAAATGACCATGCGCGAAATTCTCTTTGCGTGGCGCAGCGCCCGAAGCAGAGGCCGTGCGTAGCATGGGCTCGGTCGCCATCTTGCGTCCTGGTTCGTCGTTCGCCGGTGTCGTCGAGGACGACCATGGGCGGCCGTGGGTGTTGAGCGTTGCCACGAGCGACCTGCGCGACCACACGTACATCCAGGCGAGCAGCGGCGCGGCCCGGTTCGGTGGAAATTTACACATTCCCAATCGCTTTTTCGACGATCTCACGCCCGGCCACGGGCAAAGCACGGCGTTCATCCGGCGCATCACGGAGCACATGTGGCAGCTTGCCGAGCAGCTCCGGGCAATGCGCTGCGCGGATACCCCGTGCGTCGCCTGACGACGCGTGCGCGGATGGAATCGAAGCGCGCAATTTTTCTTGAGCGGCTCGCCGAGGGCCGCACGATTGCGAGCGCGTGCACGGCGGCAGGCGTCGGCCGCACGACGGTGTACGCGTGGCGCGAGGCCGATACGGTCTTTGCTGACGCCTGGGACGCGGCCATCGAGGCCGGTGACGACGTGATCGAGGATGAGATTCGGCGCCGCGCGATCGAAGGCGTCGAGCGCAAGGTGTTCTACCAGGGTGAGCACATCGACACCGTGCGCGACTACTCGGATGCCATGCTCGCGCTTTTGGCCAAGGCCCGCATGCCGCATCGCTATCGCGAGCGTTACGACGTTAACCAAACCATCGACGTGCGCATCGACCATGCGGCCGAGCTTCTCGCCGCGCGCAAGCGCGCAGGGCTCGTTATCGACGCGCCGTCCGCGCCTGAAGCAGCTCTCGCCGCGTCGCTTTCGCAGGGCCTCGACGACGCACGCGCTCGCGCAGGGCTACAGCAGGCCTCGGAGGGCACTGACGATGAGCTCGTCGATCCCTTCGATTAGTGTCGACGGCCTTTACGTCGGTTGCGTCGTCGATGACGCAGGCGTCGCGTGGCAGATTTTCATCGGCGAGGAATGCAAAGACGGCATGGCGGTTGAGCTCATCGCCGTGCGCGCGGACGTGCCGCGGCTGCAATGGCGCGCGGAACTTTGGTTACACAATTTGCGCATTCTGTCGTTCGATAGCGGCTGGGATCCATCGGTCGGCCGCGGTGCTCAATTCTTCGACCGGTTGCAGGCGCACCTTGCCGACGTGATACGCGACGGCGTGCTTATGGGCACGGCGTCGTTCCTCGCGCCGGCCGCGAACACTTCCGAGGCATGTCACTGATGAGCTTTTTCGATTCGATTCTCGATTTCTTCGGCGGCTTCGACCTGGGCGATACCTTGATGGCCGTGAGCACGGCGAGCACGGCGCTGGGCGCTGGCGCTGGTGCATATGGCGCGTACAAACAGGCAGACGCCGCGAAGGAGGCCGCGAGCTTCAACGCGCAGGGCTACGAGCAGAACCGGGTTTATGCCGAGCAGCAGGCGAAGGACGCAATCGCGCGCGGCGAAGAGGGCGCCCGCCGCTCGCGAATGGCCATGCGCATGCTCATCGGTGCACAGCGTGCACGCCTGGCGGCGAATAACGTCAGGGTCGACAGCGGCACGCCCTTGGCGGTGCAGATGGATACCCGCATGCTCGGTGAGCTCGACGTCGCCAACCTCCGCGAGAACGCCCGGCGCGAGGCCGACGGCTAGCGCAGTCAGGGTGCGAGCTATGGCGTGCAGGCCGCCTTGACCAAGGCGCAGGGCGATAGCGTGTCGCCCTTTCTCGCGGTCGCGCCGACGGTGCTTACGAGCGCCGGCAGCGTGGCCGACAAATGGCTTCGATTCAAACACGCATACGCGACGAAATAACGATGCCTACAGTTCCGCTTTCCCCAGGCCAACAGGTTGAACAGCGTCCGATCGCCGAGCGCCGCGCCGTCACCGGCGCGAGCGCCGACCACTTTGGCGCCATCACCGGCCGACAAGTCGAGCGCGTGGGCGACGCGCTCGGCATTACGGGCGCGCTGCTCGCGTCCGTCGCGATCGTCGACCGGCGCAAGCGGATGGCCGAAGAGAACGCGCTCAGGGCACAGCAGGATGCCGACACGGTTCGCCGCGGCGAAGTTGCCTACGAGACGTCGGCAAGCGCGCTGCTCGACGATCCGGAAAAAGGCCTGCTCGTCACACGCCGCGGCGTCAACGCCGCTGGCCTGAGTCGCGACGTCGAGCACGAGCTCACGCGGTTGCGCAGCGACGCGCGGGTCGGCCTTGCGCCGGAGCTGGCCGCCAAGCTCGACGCGAAGCTCGACGTGTCGGCGGAATTGATCCGCCGCCGAGTGCGCGGCTACGAGGCAGCGGAAACGCGCAAGGCGCAGGCTGAAAGCTTGTCGGCCAAGCTGCAAACGTCGGTCAACGGCGCCGTCGCCAATGCCACAGATCCGCAGGCGCGTGCAGTCTATGCCGCGCAGGGGCTTACCACGCTCGAGGTCGCGGCCGAGCTGCACGGCTGGTCGCCCGAGGTCCGCGCGAACGAGATCGCGACCTTCGCAACATCGCTGCATACGAAGACGATCGACGCATTGATTGCCGCCGACGAGACCGGTGCGACGGCGCAGGAATACTTCGACCAGCATCGTGACGCGATGAACGGCCCCGCGCGCACCATCGTCGAAGAAAAATTCGATCAACTGCGTCGCGCGCAGGAAGCCGAGCAGGCGCGACGCGAGGCCGAGGCCGACAGGCTCGTCGACCGCGTCGAACGCATGTCCCTGTCCCCGTTCCCCGTCAGCGCGGAGATCATGGCCGAGGCCGAGCGGCAGGTACGCGGCACGCCGGCCGCGGTGCGCCTCGCCGAGTTGCAGCAGGAAATCGAAGAGCGCGCCGTGTTCGCGCGCGAGACGCCGGCCGAGATGCTGCGTCGACTCGATCACGCGCAAAAGGTGTTCGAGGACGAAGGCATCGACGACTTGACGGACGTCGAGTACGTCAAGCGCCGCGCTGAAATTTTCAAGGCCACCGTCGAGATGCTGCGCGATGATCCCATCGGCTATGCCACGGGCCAAGACATTGCAGCCGAAACCGCACTCGACACGCGATCGCCGACGGCGCTGCTCGCCGGCCTGCGAGCACGCACGCCGGTGATCAACGGCCTGCGCGCGACGCATGGCGCGGCGCCGAAGGTCTTACGCCCGGCCGAGGCGGCCGCGCTCGCGGAGCAATTCAACACGTCGACGCCGAGCCAGCAGGCCGAGTTCCTGCGCGTGATGGAGGCGGGCATCGACGATCCGGAGCTCTTCCGCGGCACCGTCGGGCAACTGGCCTCGGGCGCGCCGCTGGTGTCGTTCGCCGGGCGCCTCGCGGCCGAAGAGAGTTTGAACAACGAGCCGCTCGCCAGCACCGGCAGCGCGGCGGCGCTCGTGCTCGAGGGCGCGCAGCTCTTGAACCCACCGAAGGACTCGGGCGCGAAGCCTTACCCGTTGCCCAAGGCATCGGACCTGCGGTACGAGCTCAACGACATTACTGGCGAGGCCTTTGCCGACGCGCCGGAGGCCCGCGAACAAATTCGCCAAGGCGTCGACGCGGTGTACGCAGCGCTCAGTGCGCAGGCCGGTGACTATTCCGCCATCCTCGACACCGAGCGTTATCGCACGGCGGTCGACAAGGTCACCGGTGGAATCATCGACGTAAACGGGCGCGCGATCGTAAAACCCTACGCGATGCCCGAATCGGAATTTCTGCGCACGCTCGGCGCGGTCGATGCGTTCGACGTTGAGATGCTCGGCGGCGTGGCGGGTTTCAGCAACGCGCAAGCCGCCGAAGCGATTCGCGATGGCGAGCTCGTCAACTTCGGTGGCGGCTACGCCATTCGCGACGGCGGCAGGTACCTTCTGCGTAGCGATGGCGAGGTCTTCGTCTGGCGCCCGAGCGCGACGCTCGCGCGGCAGTGGCGGCGGGGCGAACGCTGATGGCGCAGTTCCTCTTCGACGACGAGCGATACACCGCGCGGATTCAAGAGCGCGCGCTTGTCGATCACGCGGAGGCGCCGCAGCTCGGCGTGCTCGAGCAGGCGGGGCTTGGCGTCATGCGCGGCGGCGCGCAGATGGCGCGCACCGTCGGCATGGCCGCGGGCGCGGTCGCTGGGCTCGGTGGCATCGATACGCAGGATGCGGTCTTCGAGTTCGTCGACGAGCAGCTCACCGACGCCGTTGAGCACTGGACCCCGGATCCGCGCACGACGACGACCGCAGGGCGCATCGTCGGTGGGCTTGCGGAAGCCGCGCTGCCGCTGATGCTCGGCGGCGGCTCACCGGTGCCGTTGATGGCCGACGCCACGTTCCGCACGGCCGAGCGCGTCAGCGACGCCGGCGGCGATCCGGCGACCTCGGCGGCCGTCGGCATGCTCGACGCCACGGCCATTGCCGCAGGCTTTCGCATTCCGGCCGTGGGCGCGACGCTCGCGCGCTCCCTGGCGCTCGGTGTCGCATCGAATCCCGTGCTCGGGGCCGTGACCGAGGGCGCGCAGGGCGCGTTGCTCAGCGCCACCGGCAACGAGGCCGCCGCGGCGATGTTCGATCCCTTCGACCTCGAGCGCCGCGGCATCGAGACCGTGCTCGGCCTTGCCTTCGGCGCCATGGGCCATGCCGTGGCGCGTGGCGCGCGTGGCGCTGCGCCCGAGGCCGACGTACCCCCGGCGCCGCGCGACGTTCCAGGCGGCTCTGCGTTCGACGTCGAGCCTGTTCCGGCAGCGCCGCGTAACCCGCTCGGGCTCGATACCGATGCCCTGCTCACCTACCGCAACGCCCAGCACCTCGAGGCCGTCGCGCCGGGCGCGGTGCCCGATCTCACGACCGCAAACGCCCATGCCCGTGCCATGCGCGAGCAGCTCGAGGCCTTCGCCGAGGGCCGCGAGGCGGACATCGGCGGCGCACTCGGTGACGCGCAGTTCCCGCGGCCGACGGCGCTCGATGACGGCGTCCGCGCGGCCGAGACCGAGCTCGGGCCCGTGATCGAAGCGCATCGCCTGGATCTGGACCGCTACGACGACGCGCTGCCGCCGCGCCAACGCGCTGAAGCGATCGCCGCGCGCGAGGACATCGCCGACACGCAGAACCGTCTTGCCGCGCTGGATGACGATCCGCCGCTGGTGCTCGCCGACGGCACACCGACGACGGCGCGCGCGGCACTGGCGCAGGCCGATGCTGACCTCGAGCGTGTGCGGACGGGCTTTGCTCCGGCGGTCGAGGCCGCGATCACGTGCATGCTGAGGCGGATCTGATGGGCAACGAAAATCCGTGCATCGAGGCGATGACGAAAGCGGCCAAGGCTGCGGGCATCGAGTTGAGCGTCGACGACCTCGAGACGATTACGGCCAAGACACTGCGACAGCTCCGGCGCGAGCTCGGCCGCCTGAACGAAGCGCGCAGCGGCGCCACCGGTGACGTATCGGCGGACGCACTCGTGCGCATGCGCGATCGCGTGCTCGCCACGCTGACGCACGACGCCTTGCGGGCCAAGCGCCGCGTGGCGCTTCAGATCGAACGCAACACCGCGAACCGCGCCACCATCGACGCGCACCCCGACGGCTCGGCGCGCGGGCTCCTGTCCCTGTTGATCAAGGACAGGGCCGATCACGGCCGCACATTGTCTGTCGAGGACCGGGCACGGGCCATCGGGCGCGGTGCATACGCCCAGCTCGTCGATTCGTTCGAGCGCATGGCGCCGCGTTGGCTCGGCCTGCAAGATCAGCCCGCGGCCGCGTCGGCAATGGTGCGCGCGATGTTCGGCGAAGACCTGTCGCGCTTCGCCGATCTGTCCCCGGCACTGCGCGCGGAGCTCACGGCCGGTGCCGACGCATGGCGCACCGTCACCGATGGCCTGCGCGAGCGCTTCAACATCGCCGGCGGTGACATCGGCAGGCTGGACAATTGGGCCTTGCCGATGTCGCACAGCGCCGAGCGCGTGCGCCTGCGGGGTGCGGCCGAATGGGTCAGTGATGTACTGCCGCTGCTCGATCGCTCGCGCTACCTCAACGTCGACGGCTCGGCGATGTCGACGGCGCAAGTAAAGGAAATGCTCTTTGCCGCGCACGAGACGATCAGCACCGGCGGCATTGTCGACGCCCCGCGCTTTGGGCCCGGCATGATCGCGAAGCGCCATGCAGATCCGCGCGTGTTGTTCTTCCGCGATGCCGATTCCTGGCTGCGCTACCACGGGCGATATTCCGATCGAACGGTGGCCGGGATCATGGCTGGCCATATCGACGGGCTTGCGCGCGATATCGCGCTGGTCGAAGTGCTCGGGCCGAATCCGCACAACGCATACCAGCAGATGCGCGCGACGCTCGAAGCCGGTGGCGCCACGGGTCGCGAGCTGACTTACGTCGACAACGTGTTCGCGCATCTCACCGGTGCGGCGGCAAAAGTCGAATGGCAGAGTCTCGCGCGCTTCGCGCAGAACGTGCGCAGCATCCAGACGGCCGCAAAGCTCGGCGGCGCAGCGCTGTCGAGCGTGACGGACTTTGCGACAGCGCTCGTGACCGGACACTTCAACCAACTGCCGTTCATGCAACACTTGCGGAACATTCTCACGGCCTTCAACCCGACGAGCGCTGACGACGTGCGTCTGGCGCAGCGCGCAGGGCTCGGGCTCGATACATTGATCGGCGAGATCAACCGATGGACCGACGAGGCGCTCGGCGGCGGCTGGACAGGCAAGGCGGCAAGCGCTGTGATCCGGGCCTCGGGCCTGCAAGCGATGACCGAAGCGAACCGGCGCGCGTTCTCGGTGACGATGATGAGCGCGCTAGGCGATCTGGCCCGCAAGCCATGGGCCGCACTCGAGGCCGCCGACGTCGCGCGGCTCGAAGGCTACGGCTTCACGGCGGCGGACTGGGCGGTGCTGTCGCGCGTCGCGCTCGAGGACTGGGGCGGCGGCAATGCGACCATGCTCACGCCCGCGGCAATCGGCCGGCTCACCGACGACGCGCTCGGCGCGACGGGCGCAGCGGCAACACGCATGCGCAACGAGCTTGTGGCGAAGACGCTCGGCATGATCCTCGCTGAAGAGTCCTATGCCGTCGTCACGCCGGGCGTGCGCGAGCGCGCGTTCATGCTCGGCGGGCTGAAAAAAGGCACCGCAGCCGGTGAAATCGCGCGCTCGGTCTGGCTGTTCAAATCGTTCCCGGTCGCAGTCATCGCGAAACATTGGATGCGCGGCTGGGGCCGCCCGACGGCCGGCGGTCGGGCCGCGTATCTCGCGTCCTACGTCGTCGGCTCCACCGTGCTCGGTGCGCTGGCCGTGCAATTAAAGGACATCGCGAAGGGCCGCGAGCCGCGCGAGATGGACACGAAAGCATTCTGGTCGGCTGCGTTCCTTCAGGGCGGCGGCGCCGGCATCTTCGGTGACTTCGTGTTCAGCGATCAGTCACGCTTCGGCCGTTCGATCGTCGAGACGGCGGTCGGGCCGATTGGCTCGCTCGCCGGGGACGCTTACGACTTGACGCTCGGCAACGTCCATCAGGCCGCACGCGGTGCGCCCACGGACGCCGGCGCGGAGGCGCTGCGCTTCGTTCAGGCCAACACGCCGGGCATGAGCTTGTGGTACACGCGCACGGCGCTCGATCACCTGATCTTTCATCAGGCGCAAGAATACCTGTCGCCCGGCTACCTGGGCCGCATGAAGCGCCGGGTGAAAGAGGACACGGGGCAAGGGTTTTGGTGGGCGCCCGGGGGTTGAGCATGCGCCCGTAGCACTAGATTACGGGCTCATAGCCTTGGGCCACTACTCGGGATCGTCCGGAGTCGCTCCCTTCCATCTTGACGTGTAACGATTAACGTAATACTATTTACGCATGATTCAAGGGTTCCGTTGCCGAGACACGCAAAAGCTGTTCGAGGGCGGAAGCCCGCGGCGCTTCCGGTCTTTCAAAGAGGCTGCGATCCTGAAGCTCACTTACTTGGATTCGGCATCGGCACTGCACGACTTGGCATCCCCGCCGGGCAACCGTCTGGAAAAGCTCGGCGGCGATCGCAAAGGGCAATACAGTATCCGCATCAATGACCAGTGGCGGGTCTGCTTTGCGTGGACCGGGGCAGGCCCCGCCGAAGTGGAAATAGTGGACTACCACTAGGAGAAGGACTGTGACACGACCGATCAACGGCATGAGGCCGGTGCACCCGGGTGAAATCCTGTGCAAGGAGTTCCTAGAGCCCCTGGGCATGAGCGTCAACGCGCTTGCGCTGGAACTCCGAATCCCGGGCACCCGCCTGCACGAAATCGTACACGAACGGCGCGGGATTACCGCCGACACAGCGGTGCGCCTGGCGCGTTACTTCGGGACCACGCCCGAACTTTGGATGACGTTGCAGTCGACCTACGACTTGAAGACGTTACCGAAGCGCAAAGAAATCGAGGCACGCGTATCGCCAAGAGCGGCGTAGCGCGTACCGCGAAGAAGTGCCCCTGCACGGTGCTGATTCCACCGTGCAGGGGCTAACCAAAGCGACCTTTATAGGAGGCCCACCATGGCTACCGTTGATTCTATCCCGGAAACCCTTCCCGACGACTCCCGCGACGGCTGGCACGTGCGCGAATGCGAACAGGCGATCGAGCAAATTGCCGCGCTCGGCGAGCTCCTGCGCGTGCTGCCGACGGGCACAGATCCTTCGATCTTCGCCGCGGCACCGGTGAGTCCGCACACGCTGCGCGTCGTCGGCCAGTTGATCAAGTCGCTCGCGGACCGTGCCACGGCCGCGTTGCCGGCGGAGGCCTGAGCCATGGGCATTGAAATCGACACGAGCAAGCGCAGCGGCTTTGTCTGCTACACCGGGGGCCGCGACGAGCTGATCGCCGCGGGCGTTGCGGTCGACGCGATGTTCCCGCCGGCGCCGAAGACGCGGCGCTACTGGAAGGGCCTGAGCAATCCGCCCGTCGCCGACGCGTTCAAGACGACGAAGGTCGGCGCGCGGTGGCGCGTATCGCGGGAACTCGGCTGGGAAGATCAAGACTTCATCCGCGAACAGCACGCAGCGCGTGACGCCGAGCGCGAGGCGCGGGAGGCGCGGGAGGCGCACGATCGTGCAGCGGCACAGGTCGAGAAAGAGATTGCGCAGATGCCCGACGATGCGGCAGGCTTCCGGCGCGAGAAGGCCTATGTCATCGTCCCATTCCTCGCCGCCGTCGGCGGTCGAGGCATGGACCATCTCGGCGGTTACTACTTCGACGACGCGACGATCGAAGAGGTTCACGATCTGCTGCATGAAATCGCGGCGACGATCGCCAAGGCCGACGTGCGATTCTCCCCGGCGAAGCGCATGGTCGAAGAGGCCACGCTGCGCGCGTCGCTCCTGACCGAGGCCGAAAGCGACTAGCCCCTAGCCCCTTGCCGCCGCGCTCCGGCGCGGCGGTGCTTCTGTCCAAGTGTTGTAGTCGAGCACGTTGCGCACGGTGCGGCGTGGCCGTTCGAACTTCTTCGCGATCCTCAGCACGGGCATGCCGGCATCGTGGCACTGGCGCATGAGCTCGACCTCGTCCCACGTCAGCACGGCTCGGCCGTGTGTCTCGCCGAATCGAATAGCCATCGCGCACCCCCGGATGCCCACACGCGCGGAAGCGTAGGGCGAATGGGGCTGGGGTCTGGGCCAGTGGGCGCGTGTACATTCCGTGTACACCGCGAAACCCCAAGCCGCGCAAAACGGGCAGCCGCGCGCACAAAGTTACGGCGCTAACTCGTTGATTCTATGTCATTCATCTTTGTATAGCTTTGCGTTTTAACTTACTGTATTGTAAGACAAAAGGACTTGAAAACCGGCAACGGGCAACCGTTCGTGGGTTCGAATCCCACCTCTTCCGCCAACCCACGTCGTGTAGCCGAGCGTGCGCAGCGTCGTCACTCGGCGCACGCCAGACCCACCCCGAGGTCTGCCATGCGCGGTTCCCTCATCGACGCCGGCTGGATCGATCGCGTTTCATGGCGCCGCTGCGCTGTCTACTTCTGCTTTCCGGTGCTTTTTCGAACGCTTCAGGCGGTGCCAGTCGAAATCTCCTCACAGACGCCAGCCCGGCACGGGAAAGCAATCATGCAGCGTTTACGGTCTGGATCTGGTTGATGATCCGGCCGATGGAGCGCTGTGCGATTTCGAGATCGTAATGGGTCTGCAGATTCAGCCAGAAGTCGGGCGTTGTACTGAAGAACCGCACCAGGCGCAGAGCTGTGTCACCTCGAGAACAGTGTGTCGAGGTGCGCGGGTGGGCGGGGCTCTCATCGATAGCGCGCAGCGCACGGAATCTGCACATCGATAGGGCGCGCATGCGCCGTCACCGCGCGTCGACTGCGCATGGCGTTCGGCATGCAGCGGTCTATGCCGCCTGCGGATCGTGTCAAGTCCGACGCGGACAGTGAGTGACGTCGCGTTCACTCGGACGCGTAAGCTGCTGTCGCCGGGACACAATCTCACCTGCCACCGCGTGTCGCCGTTCTTTTTCGATCTGTCGGATGTCCGCCGCGAGCGGACGTGGATCGGATGTTGCTCTCCGCTCGGAACGTTCACCAACGATCGGAGATATACCCATGAAGCGTCCGTCTTCCGCCACTGCGATTGTCGCCTCGCTGTGGATCGCCGGTGCCGTGCATGCCGAGCAGGCGGCTGTGTCATCGGGCCCGTTCGCCATCGACAATTTCACGACGACGGTGAAGCTGACTACCGAT
>JADLEZ010000226.1 GCA_020845855.1 Burkholderiales bacterium | reverse complement strand
GAATCGCAGCGTCCTCTCGCGCACGCGTCTCGCAGGAACGAACAGCGGGAACGCCGTGCGCAGGCAAACGGGGCAATCGTCGTGCGCGCCCGCGCGATGGGCGGGACGCGGCATCAGCGTCCGCGCTTCCCTGAGATAGCGCGAGCAGCGCCTACGCATGGCAAATCGACCGGCAAGGGCAGGCTGCTCGCATGGCGCTCGTTTTTTCGTTGCCGTTACCCGCGGGCGCCACTGGGCCGCCCCAAGGCGCCCGCGCTGGCATCAACAATCCAATGCAAATGGCGCGACACTGACGCAGCGGATCGCGCCGGGAATTGCGGACGCCATTTGCATTGGTCTCTGGCAAAAAGAAGGCCGCGGGATCCTCCCGCGGCCTTCGGTCTTACTGGGCGACCGGAGATTGGACGGCCGGCTTTACTCGCCCGCAAGACCGGAATCGATCAACCGATGCGCACCGGCACGAAGATCTGCCGGCCCTGGCGCTCGATCAGGAGCGCGACGGACTTGCCCGACTTGTCGATCGCCGACTTAAGATCGTCCGGAGTGTTGATCTTGGTCGAGCCGACGCCGACGATGATGTCGCCGGATTGCACCCCGGCTTTCGCCGCCGGGCCACCCGACCGCTCGACCACCACGCCCGACTTCGCCCCGTCCTTCTTTTCTTCCGGGGTCAGCGCCCGCACGGCCACGCCGAGCTTGCCCTTGGTCGCCGCGTCCTCGTCCGCCGAGGCCACCTTGCCGTCGTCGAACGTGCCCAGGGTTGCCGCGAGCTCGACCGGCTTGCCCTCGCGCCACACGTCGACCTTGACCTTCGTGCCGGGCGCGCTGTTGCCGATGAGGCTGGTGACGCTCGTGCCATCCGTCATGGCGACTCCATCGATCTTGCGGATCACGTCGCCCACCTTGAAGCCCGCCTTGTCGGCCGGGCTGCCCTTTTCCACGCTGCCGACGACCGCGCCGTTGGAGTCCGGCAGGCCGAAGCTCTGCGCGAGCGCCTGGTCAAGGCCCTGGATGCCGATGCCGAGGCGGCCGTGCTGCACCTTGCCGTATGTCTTGAGCTGGTCGGCGACCTTGACCGCAACGCTGGTCGGAATCGCGAACGACAGGCCCATGTAGCCGCCCGAGCGGCTATAGATCTGCGAGTTGACGCCGACCACCTGGCCCTTGGCGTTGAGCAGCGGACCACCGGAGTTGCCCGGGTTGACCGCGACGTCGGTCTGGATGAATGGCACCATCGCGCCGTTCGGCAGCGCGCGATGCACGCCGCTCACGACACCCGCGGAAACGCTGTTCTCGAAGCCGAACGGCGAGCCGATCGCGATCACCCACTCGCCGCGCTTCACCTCCGGCCCCGCCGATATGTCGAGGGCAGGCAGGTTCTTGGCGTCGATCTTGATCAGCGCGACGTCGGTACGCTTGTCGGCGCCGACGACCTTGGCCGTGAACTCGCGGCGGTCGGTCAGCTTGACGGTCACTTCCGATGCGCCGTCGACGACGTGCGCGTTGGTGACGATGTAGCCGTCCGGGCTCACGATGAAGCCCGAGCCTGCGCCCTGCATCGGCTGCTGCGGCATCGGCATCATCCGCGGGCCGTTGGGCATGCCGCCGCCGAAGCGCTTGAAGAACTCGCGGTACGGGTTGTCCTCGTCCATGTCCTCGGGATCGAGGCCGGCCTTCTTCGCGGAATGAACGACGGTGATGTTGACCACCGCGGGTCCGACGCGGTCGACCAGCGCGGTGAAATCGGGCAGGTTGGCGGCTGCCGTGGGCGCGATGGCGCTCGCTATCGCGGGCGGCGTCGCCGCGATCGCCTGGGTGACCGGCGAATCGATCTGATTGTAGAGCGTTGCCATACCGCCGATCAGGCCGGCGGCGACCAGCGCGTACGTGACCTTGGACAATTTCATCGTGCTCTCCTACGAGGTGGGACCCGCCACGGGGTCCCGCACGACGCAATGTAGAGACGTACCCTTAACTGATCCTTAAGGGCTGTTCGTGCGCGAATCACGTGTCCGCGCGTGCGCGTCCGCCGAAGGCTGTCAGCCCGCATGGGCGCGTTACTGAGGGTCGGCGCGAGCAGCGAGGCCCGAAGGGCGGCGAGCAATTGCGAGTCGCCGCCGCGAGGCGACCCTCAGGTGCTGCGCGCCCGCAGGATCGTCCAAGGAGCCGAGGCGCGCGAAGCGCGCTTATGACCGACGCGCTACCTTGGTTTTGCCGCGCGGAAAGCGCCCGGCCGCCCGAAGCTTTCCGCGCTGACATCACCGGGCGCAAATCGGTCAGCCTGCCGCGTAGCGGCCGCGGACAAGCGATTTGCGCACGAAGCGATTAGGTCGGCGCGCACATCACGACCATATCCGGCCCGTCGCCTTCCGCGAGCCAGCCACGCGTCACCATGAGGTCGCGCGTGGCGCGGCTCGTGGTGTAGCGATGGTTCGCGTCGGCGCGGTTGCTGAACACGCGGTACACCGGCACCGTGCCCGCGGCGCAGTTGCCGGCGCTGGGCGGGATGAGGTGGAAGAAGTCGGGCGACTCGAGGATGAACGTCGGGTTCTTGCTCATGGTGCCCGCGCACTCGTTGGCGTCGCGGCCGAAGAAATGCCCGTCGCCCTTCCCCGGCGGGATGTAGATCCGGCACACCGGCGCGGTGCCGGGGGGCGCGTCGACGTACACGTTGAACGTCTGCCCGGTGCGCGCCCAGCCCTTGGTGAGGCCGCTGTCGAGGCTCGCGATCTCGGCCGCCACCCAAGTGATGAAGTAGTGGTCGAAGCCCTGGTGGTAGAACTCGACCGCGACCGCCTTGGCGCCCGGGTCGGCGGCCGTGCGAAAGCTCTCGACCGCGCCAGTGTTGTCTTCCGACTGGCTCGGCGGCGCCACCGCGCCGACCCCGAGCCCCCGCTTGGCGAAGCCCGCGAGGCACAGCGCCTGGTCCTGCTGGTCTTGCGCCTGCATGACCGCAAGGAGCGCGTCGCGCGCCTGCACGAACGTCGGGTCGACCGGCGTAACCTTGAGCCCGGCGACGAGATAGCGCTTCATCCGGTCCTGCGCCTGCGCGAACGAAAGCCGCCCGGTGTCGTTCAGCAGGTTCGAGTAGCACTCCCACAGCATGCTCGCCCACACTTCGCCGGTGTTGTGCACCTCCGAGTTCAGCGCGCTCGCGCCGTCGGGTGAAGGCGCCGGTGACGCGGGCAGCGGCACGCCGTCGCCGATGTGCCTGAACGTGAGCGGATTCTTGCCCATGTCGCGGCTGTAGGGGTAGCGTCGCAGTCCGTAGTAGTACGCGTTGTTGACCACGTCGGGCGCGAAGTCCCCGCCCCCGACCGGGTACGGCGTGATCGGATAGGCGCCGCCGAAGTCCGCGTTCGCGGGCAGGTTGCGGTCCGCTTCCTTCACCAACAGCAGCATCGCCACGAAGTCGGACCAGCCCTCGCCGAGCCCCCTGGCCTGGTTGGCGGCGATGCCGCTGGCGTTGGCGACGAGGCGGTCGGAAAGGTAATGGCCCCATTCGTGCGCGATCACCGTGTTGTCGAGCGCGCCGTCGCGCGGTTGTTCCGCGAGCCGTGCCAGGCGCGCTGTCACCGCGGCCGGCTTCGCGAGCTCCGCCTTGATCGCGGTCCCGTCGGCGAGCGACACCGAGATCACGGGAATCGTGACCGTCGCGTCGGTGCCCGCCATGCCGGGCGCGCCGGGCGCCACGTTGTTGGCGATGACGATCGCTACCGCGCCCGCGCTCTGCGCGTTGCGCGCCTTGACCACGAATGTGCATACGCCGCGGTCGACGAAAGCGATCTTGCCGGCGACTGTCGCGGCGTTGGCGTACGGGCTGCAACCGTCGGTGGTGGTCGGCCCATCGATATCCGCCGCGTCCTGCGCGAGCACGAGCGGACCGGTGAGGTCGAACGCCTGCGGCCCGAACTCGGCGGTGTTCGAGGTCTTCACGCCGGCGATCGCCGGCGGCGACACCGCCTTCACGAGCGACAGGCTGCTGCTCCACAGGAACATGCGCATGCGCGGGCGGGCGCCGTCCGCCGGCGTGGACATGGTCGCGTTGTCGGTGCCGGTATAGTCTTGCGCCTCGGCGTAAATGTTGTCGTTCTGGGCCCCGCCGCGGCCGTAGTTGCTGACCTGCGCGTTGCGCGCCTTCTCGTCGAACCCCGCGTCGTAGAACCAGTCGTGCAGATAGTTGATGGTGTAGAAAAGATTGGTGACCACGGCGGAGATCTGCGTCCGGCTCGCATTCGGCGCGATGCCGAAGTTGTAGACATGGTCGAACGTCGCGGCGGATGTGACGCACGCGTGCAGGTCGCCGTCGACCGGCAGCGTGAGGTTGCATTCGTCGGTCCCCGGCGTGCCGAAGCCGTCCGGCGCGACGGCATTGGTGAACGCTTCCACGTTGTTGCCGATGGTGCGGTTGGCGCCCGGCGCGAGCCACGGGTCGTTGCGCGAGAACGGCGCGCTCTGCAGCGTGACGAGGTTGCCTGGCGAAAGCGGCGGCTGGTAACCGTTCGGCGTGCCGGTCGGGTGCGGAAAGCCGCCGCGGCCGCCGGGACCGGGCAGCGGCAGGTACGACGGCGCCGGCTCGGCGTACACGCGGTAGGTGAACGCCGCGTCCGCCGTCTGATTCTTGCGGAACAGGAGCGCGCCGTCCTCGGCCGAGATGACGTATCCGTAAGCGTCGAGGCCGCGCGCCGACGCCGTGTCGCGTACCTGCACCTCGACGTACCACGCGGCCACGAGGCGGGTGCCGAGGCGATACCACACGCGCTTCGCGCGCGCGGGCGCTGCGAGCGATGCGAGCGATGCGCCGTCGTCGGCGCGGGCGCTATCGGGCAGTGCGAGGAACGTGTATCCGCCCTCGTCGCGCACGCGGGAGAGGTCTTGTGCGACGCTGCGCGCAAAGCCGTGCTCGGACAGCGCGATGGCGACCGCGGATTCCTGGGTGATCGGCAGGTCGCTCTCGAGCCGGCGCGCGGCGGGCGGCGCAGCGGAGGCGGAGCCGCCGATGGCCACGAGGCCGCCGCGGGTATCGGTGAGGACGTTGAGCTCTTCGCGGAAGACCTCGAAGCCGTCCACCTCGTTGCGGAAGCGCACGATCGCGGCGCCGCCGACAAGCGTCTGGCGGTCGTGCACCGCGAGCGCGTCCACGTCCGCGGGGCGCATGCCATAGAGCGGCGCGACGCCGCGCAGGTAGCCGCGCGCGCGGCCCTCGTCGTCGGTTGCGATGCTTCTGGCGATCGGCGCACCGCCGGCGGCGGCCAGCGCCGCGCTGGCCTGCGTGGCCGACAGGAACTTCGGCGCGACTTCCGGGCCGCGCGCGACAAAGTTCGGCAGTTCGCGGGCGAGCGCGAGCGGCGAGGCGCAAAGCGCGACAGCCACACACGCGCAGAGGATGCGGCAATTCATGTTGTCGTCGACTCCCGAATCCAGGATCGCCGGCCGCGCCGGCGCAGCATTCTATGCCGGCGCAGGCGCGGGAGCCGGGAACGTAACGCGCACCGCGAGGCCCAGGCCCCCCGGTCCGGCGTCGAGGTCGACGCTCGCGCCGTGCGCGTCGGCGATCCGCCGCACGATGGACAAGCCGAGGCCGCTGCCGACGGCGCCGGCGGACCCGGCCACCCGGTAGAACCTCTCGAACACCCGTTCGCGATCCGCGGGGGCAATCCCCGGGCCGGTGTCGATCACTGACAGGATCGACGCCCGTTCGTTCCGCTCGACCGCGACGTCGATCCGGCCGCCCGTCGGCGTGTAGCGCAGGGCGTTGTCGAGGAGATTGGCGATCAACATGGCGAGGCTCGCCGGGTCGCCGCGCACCGGGTCGCTGGACGCGCGGGTAAGTCCCAGGTCGATCTTCTTGTCGGCGGCGAGCGCCGCACGCGCCACGATCGCGTCGCGAGCGAGTGCAGCGAGGTCGACCGGCAGCGCGTCGCGTCCGGGGCCTTCGGGCTCGAGCCGCGCCATCGTCAGGAGCTGCTCGACGAGGTGCGACGCGCGATCCACGCCCGACTGGAGCTCGGCGATTGCCAAACCGCGCCCAATGGCGTCGGGGGCTCGGGCGGCGAGCTCCGCCTGCAACTTGAGCGCGGCCAGTGGGGTGCGCAACTCGTGCGCGGCGTCGGCGGTGAACCGGCGCTGTGCCGACAGCGCTTCATCCAGCCGCGCGAGCAATCCATTCAGGCTCTGGGCGAGGGGCAGAAGCTCCCGCGGCACGCGCGACTCGGGAATCGGCGTCATCGCGTCGGGGCGGCGCCTCGCGACCGCGCGCGACATCGCGTCGAGCGGCTGCAACGCCTTGCCGACCGCGTACCAGATCAGCACGCCCAGGATCGGGATAAGTGCGAGCAGGGGTAAGAGCGTGCGCAGCGCGGTCTGGGTCGCGATCGCCTCGCGCTCGTCGAGCGCGGCGGCGACCTGCAGCGCGTGGGTGCCGGCGACGTGGGTATAGACGCGCCACTCGCGCCCGTTGTACGTGGCGTTCGAGTAGCCTTCCTTCACCGGCACCGGGAGGCTGGCGTCCGGACGCGACCAGTACACGAGCACGCCGTCGCGGTCCCAGATCTGGGTCAGGATCTCCGACACACCCGCGGCGGGACGGTTGTCGGGAAGCGCGAGCGCGGGCTGGCGGCCGCGGACGAGGTCGTCGATGCGCGTCGAGTACGCGAGCTGCTTCAGTTGCAGGTCGAAGAGCTGCCCGACTTCGCTGCGCGCCTCGTTATAGGTGAACCAGGTCGCCACCGCCGCGGCCGCGGCCACGCCCAGGAGGAGGTAGACGAGCAGCGTGCGACGGATCGACGTCATAAGTAGAGTCAGACCCCGATCATCACTTGCCGATCACGTAGCCCACGCCGCGGATGGTGCGGATCGCGTCCGCACCCAGCTTCTTGCGCAGGTTGTGCACGTGGACTTCGACCGTGTTGCTCTCCACTTCCTCGCCCCAGCCGTACAGACGCTCCTCGATCTGCGCCTTGGACAACGCGGTGCCCGGACGCTCGAGCAGCGCTGCGAGCAGCGCGAACTCGCGCGCCGAGATGTCCACCGGCGTACCTGCCCGCGTCACCGAGCGCGAACCGGCATCGAGCGCCAAATCGCCGTGGCGGATCACGTTGTCCTCGCGCGCGATGTCGCGGCGCAAGAGCGCGCGCATGCGCGCGCCGAGTTCGTCGAGGCTGAACGGCTTGACGAGGTAGTCGTCGGCGCCGGCGTCGAGCCCGGCCACACGGTCGGCCACCGCATCGCGCGCGGTCACGATCAGCACGCGCACCTTGTTGCCCGCGCGGCGGATATCCTTCAAGAGGTCGAGTCCGCTCTTGCGCGGCAGGCCCAGGTCGAGCAGCACCAGCGAATAGGCGCCGTCGGCGGTGTCGATGGCCACGCGGGCCGCGGTGCCGTCCTTGATCCAGTCGACGGTGTAGCCGTCCTGCGCGAGCGCGGCGGACAGCGTCTTGCCGATCATGGGGTCGTCTTCGACGAGGAGTATGCGCATAGGCCGTCAAT
>JADLEZ010000225.1 GCA_020845855.1 Burkholderiales bacterium | reverse complement strand
TGCGACCGGCTGGAAGCAATGCGGCAGCCTCAACGTGTTCAAGACGCCGGAGCGGCTCAAGCTCACGAGGCGGCAGATGGCGCGCGCCCGGAGCTTCGGCATCGAGTTCGAGTTCATCGGCCCGTCGGAGGCCGCGAAGATTGCCCCGATCCTGCGTACGGATGACTTGTCCGGCGCCGTGTGGATTCCCGGCGACGGCAAGGCCAATCCCACCGACCTCACCCAGTCGCTCGCCAAGGGCGCGCGCATGCGCGGCGCGCGGATCTGCGAGGGCGTCAAGGTGACGGGAGTGAGACTCGTCAACCGCAGCGTGGCGGGTGTGTCGTGGGCGAGCGCGGACGGCGCGGGCGAGATCGCGTGCGAGACGCTGGTCAACTGCGGCGGGCAATGGGCGCGGCCGCTCGGACGGCAATCCGGGGTGAACGTGCCGCTGTACGCGGCCGAGCACTTCTACATCGTCACCGACCGGATCGACGGCGTGACGCCGGACCTTCCGGTAATCCGCGACCCCGACGGCTTCATCTACTACAAGGAGGAAGTCGGCGGGCTGGTGATGGGCGGCTTCGAGCCGGCGGCCAAGCCGTGGAACGTGTCGCCGATCCCGGAGCGCTTCGAGTTCCAACTCCTGCCCGAGGACTGGGACCAGTTCGAGGTCCTGATGACCAACGCGATCCACCGGACCCCGTGCCTCGAGACCGCGCGCATCAAGATGCTGCTCAACGGTCCGGAAAGCTTCACCCTCGACGGCAACTTCATCCTGGGCGAAGCGCCGGAGGTGCGTAACTATTTCGTCTGCGCGGGCTTCAACTCCGCCGGCATCGCAAATTCGGGCGGCGCGGGGCGGCTGGTCGCGGAATGGATCGCGGGCGGCGAGGCGCCGGTCGACCTGTGGGACGTCGACATCCGGCGCTTCGCGTCCTTCCACGGCAATCGCCGCCACCTCGCGGACCGCACGGTGGAGTCACTCGGCCTGCACTACGCCATGCGCTGGCCGCGCGAGGAGCTTCTCACCGTGCGTCCGCTACGCCGCTCGCCGCTGTTCGACCGCCTGCGCGCCAACGGCGCGGTGTTCGGCACCAAGCAGAACTGGGAGCGCGCGAACTACTTCCTGCCCGAGGGGCGCTCCCCCGCACCGTACACGCTGGAAACGCCGGAATGGCTGCCTTACATGCTCGACGAGCAGCGCGCGTGCCGGGAGGACGTGGTCGTCTTCGACCAGACCTCGTTTTCCAAGTTCGTGCTCAAGGGCCGCGATACGCTCGCGGTCCTGCAGCGCCTGTGCGCCAACGAGATCGACGTGCCGGTCGGGCGCATGGTGTACACCGCGATGCTCAACCCGCGCGGCGGCTTCGAAAGCGATCTGACGATCACGCGCCTGGGGCCGCGCGAGTTCTTCATCCTCACCGGCTCCGGCCAGGCCACCCGCGACGCGTCGTGGATCGAGCGCCACGTGCGCGACGACGAATTCGCGGCGCTGGTCGACGTCACCAGCGCGTACAGCGTGATCTCGCTCATGGGACCGAAGGCGGAAGCGCTCCTGCGCACCCTCGGGTCCGACGACCTGTCGAAGTCCGGCCTGCCGTTCTCCATGACGGCGGACATCGACGTCGGCTACGCGCGCGCGCGCGCCGCGCGCATGAGCTACGTCGGCGGCCCGGGCTACGAGCTGGTCGTACCCACCGACCAGTGCCTGACGCTTTATGACGCGCTGGGCGAGGCGGGTGCGGCATTCGGATTGAAGGATGCAGGCTACTACACCATCGATGCCCTGCGCATCGAGGCCGGGCGGCGCGCGTGGGGGGCCGAGCTCTCGCCCGACGAGACGCCGCTGGAGGCGGGACTCTCCTACGCGGTCAAGCTCGACAAGCCGGCCGCGTTCATCGGCCGCGAGGCGCTCGTTGCCCAGCAAGCCGCGGGGCTGCGCAAGCGGCTCGTCATGCTGACCTTCGACGACCCGGCGGCGTTCCCCTGGGGCGGCGAGCCGATCCTGATGGACGGACGCAACGTCGGCGAGATCACCTCCGCCGGCTACAGCCGCAAGCTCGGGCGCGCGGTGGCGCTGGGCTATGCGCGCGCCGCGCCCGACGCGCCGCCGCTGACCGACGACACGATCCTGCGCGCGCGCTACGAGGTCGACATTGCCGGCGAGACGTTCGCGGTGACGCCGTCGCTGCTACGCTAGTGAAACCTCTGCGACGCCAAGGCACCCCTCACCCGCCCTATCGGGCACCCTCTCCCCGCATGCGGGGAGAGGGCCGGGGTGAGGGGCGACGCTGGCTTCATCCGGCGCCGCGCGCCGTGGACCACTGAAATGGTGAATCGCCTGTCGAATCCGCCGCCTCGCCGCGGGCGCCTGCCGGGCGAGGCCGGCGCTGCCACTGTACAGGTGCAGAGCCTGACGCGCGGCCTGTCGCTCCTGGAAGCGCTCGCGCGCGCGGAAAGGGGTCTCACGCTCACCGACCTCTCGCAGCGCGTGGAGCTCGCGCCGTCCACCACGCATCGCCTGCTCGCCACGCTCGAGAAGATGGGCTACGTGTACCAGGGCGGCGAGCTCGGCCGCTGGTACGTCGGGCTGCAGGCGTTCACGGTGGGCACGAGCTTCCTCGCCAACCGCGACTTCGTCGCGCAAAGCCACCCGTACATGCGCCGCCTCATGGAGCAATCGGGCGAGACCGCGAACCTGGGCATCCTCGACGGCACCGAGGCGGTGTTCATCGACCAGGTGCAGTGCCGCGAGATGATGCGCACGATCGTCAAGCTCGGCAGCCGCGTGCCGCTGCATGCCTCGGGGGTCGGCAAGGCGATCTTCGCGGCACTCCCCGACGACGAGATCGAGGCGATCCTCAAGGTGAAGGGCCTGCCGCGCATCACCGGCAACACCATCACCTCGCCGGAGACCATGTGGTCGGCCATTCGCGTCATCCGCCAGCGCGGCTGGTCGTTCGACGACGAGGAGCACGCGTTGTCCACACGCTGCGTGGCCGCGCCCTTCTACAACGAGCACGCGGAAGTGCTGGGCGCCATCTCCATCGCCGGCCCCTCGTCACGCCTGCCCGACGAGCGGATCAAGCAGCTCGGGCCGCTGGTCGCGCACATCGCGGAAGATCTGACCCACCGACTCGGCGGGCGCTGGCCGCACGGCCGCTGAGTTCCCGTGGTTCGCGCATCAGCTCACGGACCATGACCCGGCGCGCACCGCTGGCGTAACGAGCCAGAATGCCCGCACCATCGAGCACCCGAAGGTCCATGGCGGATCGACTACTTCGCGCGGGCGGTGGCATCGGAAGCGAACAAGCGCTCCATGCCGTGAAGCATCTCTGCGACATGCTCGCCACTAACGACAAAGGCTCCATCAAGACGACACCGGCCGTACTTGCGGGTAGGCAACAGCAGCAAATGCGAGATACCAAAATTCACGAGCGCATCGCCTCGGCTCTCGAAGGCTCCGACTTCAAGCTCAAAGTCGTAGGTGCCCGTAAGCTTTGCAGTGCCGGCACGCCTGCTCTCGAAGGATGCCAGATCCTGCACAAATGACCCTACGAAGAGAGTCACTGACGTCGCTGCCACACGATATCCGCCAAAGCATGCCGATATGTCGAAGGAACAGTTGCTGATCTGCGGAGTCGCGACAAACTCGATTGCCTGTCCTGGCTCTGCTCCCCGCAATGTGAACTGTTCGTGACTCATGCTTGGGAAGAATAACGGGCATCCGCCGGGATTGTCCAACGGCTCGCTGCGGCCTCTTGGTCCATCCTCGGAATTCGGAAAACGTCGCGCGATCATGGACCTGGGATCGAATTCGGGGGCAGAAACGACAGGGCAAGCGACCCCGTCGTCCATGGGAGCGGCCGAGGCGGAGACCTTCCTGATCGCGCTTGAAGGTACGCGGTCGCGTCGATGCCACCGGCCGCCGTTCCATCGTTGCCTGACCGAGATCAAGGCGGCGGCCCGCCCGCCTTGGCACGCTCGAATGCGGCACCGCCAGCGCGGGCCGAGAGCGACCAGCGAGGAACGCATGGCCAGCAGTGGCACGCTATGGCAAAACGAGCACGCGAACTTCGCGAGGCTCCTCGACCTCCTTATCGCGGAGGTCGACCGCTTTCACGCGGGGGACACGCCGAACTACGACCTCATGCTGGACATCATGTTCTACATGATCCACTACTCGGATGTCGTGCACCACCCGAGGGAGGGACTGGTCTTCGCCCGTATCCGGCAGCGCGACGATAGCGTCGCACCGCTGCTGGACGAGCTCGACCGCCAGCACGAGGAGCTGCATCGCCTGGGCGGTGCGCTGGTGACGGGCCTGGGCGACGTTATCAACGGGACGGTCGTGCCGCGCGAGAGCATCGAGGCGCCGGCGCGCCACTATGCAGCGACATTCCGAAATCACATGCAGACCGAGGACAAGGCGCTCTTGCCGCTGATTCGCCGCTGGCTCGACGCGCGGGACTGGGCCGCCATCGACCTCGCCATCCGCCACGTCGAGGACCCGCTGTTCGGCCGCAACCCGGAACGCCACTTCGCCGCACTCGAGGCACGGCTCCGGCGGCAGGGGTCCGCCCAGCCGTAAGTCTTCAGCGTCCCGCCATCCGCGCCGTGCGGTCCGCAAGCCGCGGGTGCGGGTCCGGCCGCCAGCGCGAGAGCAGATCGTCCGCGGCGCCGAACTCGTTGCAGGTGAGCACCATGTCGCAGCCCGCGGCGATGGCCGCCTGCGCACGCGCGATGATGTCGCCCGCGGTGTGCGCGCCGGCCATGCCGAGGTCGTCGGAGAACACGACGCCGTCGAAGCCCAGTCGCTCGCGCAGGATGTCCTCGATCCACACCCGCGAGTAGCCCGCCGGCCGCTCGTCGACCGCCGGATAGATCACGTGGGCGGGCATGACGGCCTCCAGGCCCGCCTTGGCGAGCGCCGCGAACGGCACGAGATCGTGCGCGGCGATCTCGGCCAGCGGCCGCTCGTCGACCGGGACATCGTGATGCGAATCGGCCACGACGAAGCCGTGCCCGGGAAAGTGCTTGCCCACCGCGGCGCAGCCGCCGGCACGCAATCCCTGGCGCAGGCACGCCGCGAGGTGCGCGATCGCGTTGGGGTTGGACGAAAGCGCGCGGTCCCCGATCACGCTGCTGTTGCCGAAGTCGACGTCGAGCACCGGAGTGAAGCTGAAGTCGATGCCGCTTTGGCGCAGCTCGCGCGCGATCACCTCGCCGAGTCCGCGCGCCTCGGCAGCGGCCGCGGCAACGTCGAGGTCCCAGCGCTCCCCCAGCGTGCGCATCGCGGGAATCGGCGTGAAGCCCTCGCGGAAGCGCTGCACCCGCCCTCCTTCGTGATCCACCGCGATCAGCAGCGAGGGTGCGCGCAATGCATGGATCTGCGCCGTGAGGCGCGCGAGCTGCGCGCGGTCGCGGAAGTTGCGGGTGAAGAGGATGACACCGCCCACCGCCGGATGCAGCAGGCGCTCGCGGTCGGTCGCGGTGAGCTCGATTCCTTCGACGCCGAGGACCACCGGACCCCGCGGTAGCTCCTGCGCCATCCCTTACCTCGACGCCTCGCGCATCAGCACCTTCATCTGCCGCACCGCCTCGCGCAAGCCGGTAAACACGGCGCGCGAGACGATCGCGTGGCCGATGTGCAGCTCGCGCACGCCGGGCAGTGCCGCGACCGGCTGCACGTTGAAGTACGTCAGCGCATGGCCCGCGTTGAAGCGCATGCCCAAGCTGCGGATCGCATCGCCCGCAGTCCTGATGCGATCGAGCTCGGTCGCCACCGCGGCGCTTTCCGCGTCGCGGCCCTTGGCGTGGAAGGCGTGCGCGTACGGACCGGTGTGCACCTCGCACACGCTCGCGCCGATGCGCGCCGCGGCCTCGACCTGCCGCACGTCGGCGTCGATGAACACCGAGGTGACGATGCCCGCATCGGCGAGGCGCTTCACCGCGTCGCGCAGCGCCGCCTCCTGCCCCGTGACATCGAGTCCCCCCTCGGTCGTGACCTCCTGCCGGCCCTCGGGCACCAGCATCGCCATCTCCGGCTTGATCGCGCGCGCGATATCGATCATCTCCGGCGTGGCCGCGCACTCGAGGTTGAGCTTGATGTGCACGAGCTCGCGCAAGCGTCGCACGTCCTCGTCCTGGATGTGGCGGCGGTCCTCGCGCAGGTGCACGGTGATGCCGTCGGCGCCGCCCAGGTGCGCCTCGACGGCCGCCCACACCGGGTCGGGTTCGTACGTGCGCCGCGCCTGGCGCAGTGTTGCGACATGGTCGATGTTCACGCCGAGTTCGATCATGCTCACTCGAGCTCCATGAGGTCGCGCACCACGCGCCGGCTCACGATGCGCTGCTCCGGGAGGTGGTGGTCGATCACCTCGCGCATGAGATGCTTCGCCTCCGACGCCGACTCGGGATCGGGAAACGAATCGCTCGCGAGCGCGATGAGCGTCGCGCCGTGCACCAGCAGGCTGCGCGGCTGCGGCTCGCGCGCGACGTCGGTAGCCACCAGGTGCGGGCCGCGATCCGGCACGTAATGGTACACGCGCGACGGATCGATCGCGCCGCCGCTGTCCACTTCGCGCGTGAGGTTGAGCGCATAGCCGAGCTCGGCTAAGAGCCGCACTTCGAACCGGCGCAGCGCCATCGCCTGCACCGGCGGCGCCGGGTCCTGCGCGAGCGACGCGAGCGCCTGCTCATAGGCCGCGAACAGCCCGGGATGCGGGTCTTCGCGGGCAAGGAGCTTCAGCAGGAGCTCGTTCAAATAGAAGCCGCACAGGAGCGCCGGGCCGGACAGGCGCGGCAGGCCGCCGCGCCACTGCGCCTTGGTCAGCGTCTTCAACTCGCCGGCGCCTGCCCACGACAGGGTGAGCGGCTGGAATCCCTGCAAGACGCCGCGCAACTCCGAGCGCGGGCGCTTGGCGCCCTTCGCCACCATCGCCACCCGGCCGAAGCCGCCCGTGAACGCCTCGACGATGAGGCTCGTCTCGCGATACGGATAGGCGTGCAGCACGTACGCGGGCTCGTCATCGCGCGGCTGCTGCGGTTGGCGCGTGGGCATTGCTGTCGTGGGATGCGCCCCTCACCCCATCCCTCTCCCCGCCAGCGGGGAGAGGGCGAGCGAAGCGGACGCTACGGTGGATGTCCCTCTGCCCGCCAGCGGGGAGAGGGCGAGCGAAGCGGACGCTACGGTGGATGTCCCTCTCCCCGCTAGCGGGGAGAGGGTGCCCGACAGGGCGGGTGAGGGGTGCCCGCGTTCCACTTCAGTACCCGAACCGCTGCAGCGACGCCTCGCTTGCCGCCCAGCCGTGCTTCACGCGCACGAAGACTTCGAGGAACACCTTGCCGCCGAACAGGCGCTCCATGTCCTGCCGCGCCTGCGTGGCGATCGCCTTCATGCGCGCGCCGCCCTCGCCGAGCAGGATCGCGCGTTGGCTCGCCTTGTCCACGAACACCGTCGCGTGCACCCGGCGCAGCGCGCCTTCCTCCTTGAACGAGTCGATCGCCACCGTGGTGGCGTAAGGAACCTCGTCGCCGAGCAGGCGGAAGATCTTTTCGCGCACGAGCTCGGCCGCCAGAAAGCGCTCGTCGCGGTCGGTGAGATCCGCGGCAGGATACAAAGGCGGCGACAGCGGCAGGCGCTCCTCGATCTCTCCTTGGAGCTCGCGAAGCTGCGTTTCGCGCTCGGCGGATACCGGAACGATCGCCGCGAATGCGAACAGCGCCGCAACCTCGGCCAGCCGCGGCAACAGCGCCGCCTTGTCCCTGACGAGATCGACCTTGTTCAGCGCCGCGATCGCGGGCACGCGGCCGGGCAACAGGCGAACCACCGCGCGATCGGCCTCGACGATCCGCGCGGCGTCGAGGACCAGCACCACGACGTCCACACCGGCGAGACTCTCGCGTACGGCGCGGTTGAGGCGATCGTTGAGCGGCGATCGGTGGCGCGTCTGGAATCCGGGCGTATCGACATACGCGACCTGTGCGCGTTGGGTGGTGGCGATGCCGAGGATGCGGTAGCGCGTCGTCTGCGGCTTCCTCGAGGTGATGCTGATCTTCCCGCCGACCAGCGCGTTCACGAGGGTCGACTTGCCGACACTCGGGCGGCCGACGATCGCGACGTGGCCGCAGCGGTATGGCGCCGCTGTCTCAGCCATCGCCGGCCGGCCGCGGCGAGGACTCCCACGTGCGCGCACCGGCAATCTCGGCGGCAGCCTGCTCGGCCGCGCGGCGGCTGCTGCCGCGGCCGCTGGCCACGATGCCAAGCGCGGGAATGCGGCATTCCACCTCGAACAGCTGGGCGTGCGCCTCGCCGCTGGTCCCCACCACCGCGTACTCGGGGACAGCCAGGCGGCGCGCCTGCAGCCACTCCTGCAGCCGTGTCTTCGGGTCCTTGCCGTGCATCTGCGGGTCCATTCTCGCCAGCACGTCGCCGTAGCAGGCGACGATCACGTCGCGCGCCGCCGCGTAGCCGCCGTCGAGGAACACCGCGCCGAACACCGCCTCCAGCGTGTCCGCGAGGATCGACGGCCGGTCGGTGCCGCCGCTGCGGTGCTCGCCCTCGCCGAGCATGATCGCGCCCCCAAGCTCCAGGGAGCGCGCCACCCGCGCCAGCGTCTCCTGGTTCACGAGCGAGGCGCGCGTGCGCGACAAGTCGCCCTCGGACAACGCCGGGAACCGCTCGTACAGGCTCGCGGCGATCACGCAGTTGAGCACCGCGTCGCCGACGAACTCGAGGCGCTCGTTGTGGGACGCGCCGTAGCTGCGGTGCGTCAGCGCGTGGCGCAGGAAATCGGGCCGGCGAAAGGTGTAGGCGAGTCGCTCGCGCAGCGTTGCCGGCATCCGTGGGGCAAGGCGGACGCGCTCTAACGCGTCGCGGACGCGTCGAAATCGAGCAGGAGGCTCACGTTGTAGACGAGCGGCAGTTTCTTCTGCCAGCTCACCGATGCCGTGATCTGGTTGCCGACCTTGGCGACCTCGATGTCCCTGACCGTGATCGAGTCGACGTAATCGGCGCTGAGCTTGCGCGCCATTGCGCGCTGGACGTTGACCGGCGTCGGCTCGGACACTTCCCGCAACGAAGCCTCGAGTCCCTTCTGCACCGTGTAGTACTCCATGTAGGCGGGGAAGGTGCGGAACACGAGCAGCGCGCAGACGAGCACCACCGCGGCGACGAACAGGAATGCAATAAGCGACAGGCCCGCCTGCGCGCGCGCCGTTCGTGTCATGGCAATCATCGCTGCGCTCCCCTATGCCCGCGTCAGTGGATCCCGCTACCCACCCGCTTCCACGCGAAGCTTGCAATGTCGTCCCAGTTGAACCAGATGAAGAACGCCTTCCCGCGGATGTGATCGTCGGGCACGAAGCCCCAGTAGCGGCTGTCGTCACTGTTGTCGCGGTTGTCGCCCATCATGAAATAATGGCCTGGCGGCACCTTGCAAGTGAATCCACGGTCATTGTAGTCGCAATTCTCGCGTCCTGGGAACCGCCGCACGTTCTGCGGGTAGACGGAGGCCTTCTTCGGGTCGAGCGCGATGGTGTAGGAATGGGTCTCCTGCCCGTTGTGCGCGGTCTCGGTGGCCTTCTGGACGGTCTCCCACTGCATCCGCTCCAGGTACCCGTACTCGCCGTCCCGCACCTGCGGCAGCGGCTGCCCGTTCACCGTGAGTCGCTTGTCCTCGTACTTCACGACGTCGCCGCCGACGCCGACGACGCGCTTGATGAAGTCCTTGTCGGGCTCCACCGGATAGCGAAACACGACCACGTCGCCGCGCTGCGGCGTGCCGATGGGGACGACCTTGATCTCGGCGATCGGCAGGCGCAGGCCGTACACGAACTTGTTGACCAGGATGAAGTCGCCGACCTCGAGCGTGGGGCGCATCGAGGACGATGGGATCTTGAACGGCTCGGCGACGAACGAGCGCAGCACGAAGACCACGAGCAGGACCGGAAAGAAGCTCGCCGCATACTCCACCCATGCGGGCTCGGGCGAGTCCGGGGCGCGCTTCTTGCGAAAGTGGAAGCGATCGACCGCCCACAGGATGCCGCTGGCGAGTGTCAGCAGGAACAGGATCAGCGCGAAGTTCATCGTGAGTTATTCGAAAGTCGGGCGGATTGTGCCATGCCGCGGATTGGACTACCTTCGCGCTGCGCGCTTCGGGTCTGATTCGCGCTTGGGAGCGGCCCTGCGCGCTCATGCGCCCCGGCCGCGGTCCGCGCCGCGATTCCGGGCTTTCGTCGCGGGGCTATTTCTCCACCTGCAGGATGGCCAGGAAGGCTTCCTGGGGTATTTCCACGCTGCCGACCGCCTTCATCCGCTTCTTGCCGGCCTTCTGCTTCTCCAGGAGCTTCTTCTTGCGGGTGATGTCGCCGCCGTAGCACTTGGCGAGCACGTTCTTGCGCATCGCCTTGATCGTCTCGCGGGCGATGATCTGGGCGCCGATCGACGCCTGCACCGCGACGTCGAACATCTGGCGCGGGATGAGCGAGCGCATCCGGGCGGCCACTTCGCGGCCGCGGTACTGCGCGACCGACCGGTGCACCATGACCGACAGCGCGTCGACGCGCTCGCCGTTGATGAGCATGTCGAGCTTGACCACGTCCGCGGCGCGGAACTCGACGAACTCGTAGTCGAGCGAGGCGTAGCCGCGCGACACGGACTTCAGCTTGTCGAAGAAATCCATCACCACCTCGGCCATCGGCAGCTCGTAGGTCAGCATCACCTGGCGGCCGAGATACTGCATGTTCTTCTGGATGCCGCGCTTCTCGGTGCACAGCGTGATCACCGGACCGACGTACTCTTGCGGCATCAGGATGGTCGCCTTGATCACCGGCTCGCGGATCTCCTCGACCCGCGACAGGTCCGGCAGCTTCGACGGATTCTCGATCTCCTGCACGGTGCCGTCGCGCAGGAGCACCTGGTACACCACCGTCGGCGCGGTGGTGATCAAGTCCATGTCGTACTCGCGCTCCAGCCGCTCCTGCACGATGTCCATGTGCAGGAGGCCCAAGAAGCCGCAGCGGAAGCCGAAGCCCAGCGCCTGCGACACCTCGGGCTCGTAGTGCAGCGACGCGTCGTTGAGCTTGAGCTTGGCGAGCGCGTCGCGCAGCGCCTCGTACTGGTTCGCCTCCACCGGGTACAGGCCCGCGAACACCTGCGGCTTCACGTCCTTGAACCCGGGCAGCGGCGCCGCGGCGCGCTTCGCGGCGAGCGTCACGGTGTCGCCGACGCGCGCCGCGTGGATCTCCTTGATGCCGGCGACGATGAAGCCCACGTCGCCGGCGGAGAGCTCCTCGCGCGCCACCGCCTTCGGCGTGAACACGCCGACCTGCTCGCAGGCATAGGTGGCGCCCGTGGCCATGAGCTCGATCTTGTCGCGCGCGCGCAGCGTGCCGTCCATCACCCGTACGAGCATCACCACACCGACGTAGTTGTCGAACCAGGAATCGATGATCAGCGCGCGGAGCGGCGCGGCCGGGTCGCCCGAAGGCGGCGGCACCTTGGCGATCACCGCTTCCAGGATGTCGTCGATGCCAATGCCGTTCTTGGCGCTCGCGCGCACCGCGTCGGTGGCGTCGATGCCGATGATGTCCTCGATCTCGTCGATCACGCGCTCGGGGTCCGCCGAGGCGAGATCGATCTTGTTCAGCACGGGAATGACTTCCACGCCCTGTTCGATGGCGGTGTAGCAGTTGGCGACGGTTTGCGCCTCGACCCCCTGCGAAGCGTCGACCACCAGCAGCGCACCTTCGCAGGCGGCGAGCGAGCGCGACACTTCGTAGGCGAAGTCGACGTGGCCCGGGGTGTCGATCAGGTGCAGCTCGTACTCCCGGCCGTCGCGTGCGGTGTAGGCGAGCGCCGCGGTCTGCGCCTTGATGGTGATCCCGCGCTCGCGCTCGAGGTCCATCGAGTCCAGCACCTGCTCGCTCATCTCGCGCTCCGACAGGCCGCCGCAGCGCTGGATGAAGCGGTCCGCCAGGGTCGACTTGCCGTGGTCGATGTGGGCGATGATCGAGAAGTTGCGAATGTGGCGCATGCGGAAAATGGGGTCAGATTCGACTTTCGCCCTGCGGGCGAACCGGCAGGAATACTCCGGCGGAGCAGAAAGTCGACTCTGACCCCATTTTCTGCGCGAAATCGCAGGGGCCGCGTAGTAGGCCACACGGCCCTGCTTTCGAAAATCCTTGAATCTTAACCGATTCGGCTATGGCCCGGCGTCGCGCAGCACCTTTTCCAGCGCCCCGCGATCAAGCCGATAGCAACAGATCTCCACACCGTCGGCCGGCGCGCCCAGCATGAGCACCGGGACCTTGTCGCCCCAGGCGCCGTCGAGGCCGGGATGCGCGTCCACATCGACCTCGATCAACGGAATGCCGTGCTGCTGCACGATCGGCTGCAGCGCTTCCCGCATCTCGTCGCAGAGGTGGCAGTAGGAGCGCGACAAGAGGGTCAATACCGCCACGTCATGCATCCCTCACCCCGACCCTCTCCCGCACGGCGGGAGAGGGAGGTTTGCCGCTCTGGTCGCATGCGCGCGCTACTGAACGGCGCGCGCAGCGCGCTTGTGATCGGCGCGCAACCGAGGGGTTCCGCGCGGGAAGCGAAGGGCCGCTCCCGAGCTTCCCGCGGTAGCCCTACCGGTGAATGGAGAAAGTTTCGCAAGGCATTTTCGCGAAACTATTCTCCATTCAACGCCTTTACTGTCGCAAAGAACTGCTGCTCGCCGCGCTTCATCTGCAGCGTGACCGACGCGCCCTTCTCCACCTTGGCCAGTATGTCGTTCACCTGCGCGGCGCTCGTCGCGGTGGTGGTCACGCCGCCGCGCACGACGGCGATGATGACGTCGCCCGGCTGCACGTTGCCGCGCACGCTGGGGGCCACGTCGTCGACCGCCACGCCGGTGCGCACGTCGGCTTCCTTCTTCTGCGCGTCGTTGAGGTCGGACAGCACGAGCCCCATCTTGTTGGGCTTCGCCTTCTCCTTGGGCGGCGACGACCCTGGCCGGCGCGGCTGCGCGCCGGCGTCTTCCGGCAACTCGGCGACCACGACGGAGAGGTCCTTCGAAACACCCTTGCGCCACACGACGATCGCGATCTTGCTGCCGGGACGGATCGCAGTGATGATCCGCGGCAACTCGGTGCTCGAGCGCACGTCCTTGCCGTCGGCCTTGACGATGATGTCGCCAACCTCGATCCCGCCCTTCGCCGCCGGGCTGTCGCGCTCGACGTTGGTGACGAGCGCGCCGCGCGGCGCGCCGAGGCCGAACGCTTCCGCCTCCTCCTTGCTCACGGGCTGTATCTGCACGCCGATGCGGCCGCGGGTGACGCGGCCCTTCTCGCGCAGCTGCGCCACCGTGTTCATGGCGACGTCGATCGGGATCGCGAACGCGAGGCCCATGTAGCCGCCGGTGCGCGAGAAAATGAGCGAGTTGATGCCGACCACCTCGCCGCGCATGTTGAACAGCGGACCGCCCGAGTTACCCGGGTTGATGGCGACGTCGGTCTGGATGAACGGAACGAGGTTCTCCTGCGGCAGGTCGCGCCCCTTGGCGCTGACGATGCCGGCGGTCATGGTGTTATCGAGCCCGAACGGCTTGCCGATCGCGACCACCCATTCACCCACGCGCAGCTTCTCGGGGTCGCCGATCGCGACCCGCGGCAGGTCCTTGGCCTCGATCTTCAGGAGTGCCACGTCGGTGCGCTTGTCGGTGCCGAGCACCTTCGCCTTGAACTCGCGCTTGTCGGACAGGCGCACGGTCACTTCGTCCGCGCCATCGACCACGTGCGCGTTGGTGATCACCTCGCCGTTGCTGCCGATGATGAAGCCGGAGCCGACCGCCTGCGGGTCGGGCTCGCGCTCGCGCCCGGGCCGCGGCGGGACCTGCCCGAAGCGGCGGAAGAACTCGTAGAACGGGTCGTCCTCGGAGAGCTCGGGCATCCCGCGTGCGCGGCGCGCCTTCTGGGTCACATCGATCGACACCACGGCCGGCCCGTTCTTCTCGTACAGGTCGGTGAAGTCGGGCAGCCCGGCGCGGCCGGCGCCCTGGGCGAAGGCGAGCGATGCGCCGAAGCTCACGAGCGAGGCGACGATGATGTTACGAATCAGCATGACAGTCCTCGAAGGGGCAAGTACCGCCTCGCGGGAGAGCGAGGTAATGGAACGAGTTTATTGCTTGCGCACGACCGACTGGGCCATCTGGCGCACCGTCGCCGGAGGGGCTTCGCCCATCACCGTCACCATGAACGCATCGCTGCGCGTGCGGTATTGCGCAAGGCCGCCTGCCTCCGTGAGCCCCACTTGCGTCTGCGTGACCGTGAACGGCTCGACGAAGACGCTGATCGCGACCAGGCCATCGGAGTATACGAGGTGCGCCACCGGGGTTCGCTTGCCCGCCAGGGTGCGCATGCCTTCCATGATCTTGATGAACCCGGGCGGCAGCTTGGCCACCGTCCAGCCGGTGTCGGTGGCCGCAACCTGACCGGGGCCGCCCTGCTTGACTTCCCAGTCCGCGGGCACCGATGCCCACGACGGCTTCAGCATGTCCTTGTCGATCTTCGCGTTGACCGTCACGTCGGTGAACGCGAACTCCTCGATCGTCTCACCCTTTTCGTTGACGAGGCGCGATTTGAGCAAAAGCCCCGTCACCGGGTCGGCCCAGAAGCGGTGGCCGTAGCGCATGCCGTCCTTGGGGTCGAACATGGCGACCTCGGTATCGCGGCCGGCGACACGGCCGCCGGGCACGAGCTTGAACTCGTAGTACTGGGCGAGATTCGCCGTCTGCTCGGGCGACAGCGACGGGAACACGTTGCGTATGGTGCGCGGCTCGACGCGTACGACCTTGGCGTCGGGGAAGTAATAGCGCACCTCCGCGGCCGAGCGCACGATCTCCCGGGCGGGACCGTCGAGGCTTAAGAGCTTCTCGTACTCTTCACCGTTGTCGAACAGATGCGCGAGGCGGAACGTCTCGTAGCGCGCGCCTTGACGGACCATCACGGTGCCGCTGTAGTTGAGCGAGCGCGCGGCCTGGGTGACGCGGGTCAGCCATTGCGCGGCGAAGCCCTGCGACTGCGCATGGACAGCCGGGGCCACGACCACGGCGGCGATCAGCACGGCGACTGCCGCACCCCATTTGCGCAGCGGCGCTCCCCTGACGTGCATCATCGGGATCGAATTGCCGGTCTTCGGTTACGGACGCGGCTGCGGTTCGGTGGTGGCCGTCGCCGCGCGCAGATAGGGCGCGGCGCCGTGGATCGCCATCGCCGGCGAGAACTCCTGGTGGGCCAGGAGGTACTCGCTCGGCAGCCCGCCGGCGGGCGGCCGTACCGCCGCGGCCCGGACGGTGGCGGCCTCGCGCGCCTTGGCCACACCGCTCGGCGGCCCCTCGACCATCGAAAACGCGGTCCAGCCCACCACCGTGACGGCGGCCAGCGTGGCGGCCACGGCCCACGCGAACGTCGCGGGCGCCGCGCGGCGCCGCGCGGGCGGCGGGGCGAGCACGGTCGGCTC
This sequence comes from Burkholderiales bacterium, assembly GCA_020845855.1. Classification (GTDB taxonomy): domain Bacteria; phylum Pseudomonadota; class Gammaproteobacteria; order Burkholderiales; family Casimicrobiaceae; genus VBCG01. The sequence continues at coordinate 5,108 of JADLEZ010000225.1, read as the reverse complement.
GGCAGCGAGCGCCGCCTTGAAGCGTTGCGTAAAGCGCACCGACACGCCGTGGGCACCGCGCAGGTGATCCCCGATCACGTGATAGCACGTCCAGGTACGCATCGCGTCCTCGGACCGGAGCGCGGCGACGCAGCGCTCGAACTCGGCGTCGTCGACCTCCCCGTCCATCAAACGCGAAATGTTCTCGTTCATCACCATCTCCGGTTCTCGTCCGTGCCGAGCTGGGGTCGCAGCTCGGCCGCAATCGCTTCCCGCGCGCGAAATATACGCGAGCGCACGGTGCCGATTGGACAATTCATTACAGCCGCAATTTCCTCGTAGCTCAACCCTTCGATCTCGCGCAGGGTGATCGCCGTGCGCAGATCCTCGGGCAGCGCATCCATCGCGCGGTTCACCGTGGCGGCGATCTGCTTGCCGATCAGCTCGTCCTCCGGTGTCGCGCTGTCCCGCAACTGCTCCGCATCCTCGAAACTCTCGGCGTCCTCGTGGTCGAAGGACGTCGACGTCGGCGCCCGGCGCCCCATCGCGACCAGGTAGTTCTTCGCCGTGTTGATCGCGATGCGATACAGCCACGTGTAGAACGCACTGTCGCCGCGGAAGCTCGGAAGCGCGCGGTAGGCCTTGATGAAGGCTTCCTGCGCCACGTCCTCGACTTCCGCCGGGTCGCGCACCAGCCGCGACAGCAGCCGACCCAGCTTGCGCTGGTACTTCACGACCAGGAGCTCGAAAGCGTGCTTGTCGCCCCGCTGCGCACGCTCGACGAGTTGCTGATCGACTTCGCGATCACCCATCCGCGGGTAGTCCCTGAATCATTCGTTGTTGTCCTGCCGAACGGCAGGTGCGGCGGCCGGCGAACCACTTTGCAACCAGCCAAGCCACGGGATTTTGCCGCAGCGCTCGCTTGCCGTAACAGACTGTTGCAAGGGGGTTAAGTTCATTCGCTCGCCGGCCCTGCCATCGGTTACAGCGGGCGGTCGATCTTGTCCAGGACAACAGCGGCCCGCGCCTCGCCCACGGCAAGACCGCGGAAATTTCGCAGCGTGGGCGCCGCCCACGGGGCCAGCAGGTCCCGGACGTCGCGATCCAGGAGTCCGAGCTGGTCGAGGACCGCGACGGTAGCCGGGTGCAGGCCCCGCGCGCTGCCGTCGGCGACCTTGAGCGCGACGCCCAAGCCCCGGCTGCGCACGCCGATCGCCTGCACGCCTTCCGCGCCGATCTTGCATACGAAGTCGCCGCGCCCGGCGCGGCTTAGGGCGAGGTCGCTGCGCCGCTCGCCGGAGACCATCTCGGGGTGGCGCAGCATGGCGTCCGCGAGGCGCCGCGGCGCCCGGCCGTAGACGGGGTCGTCGTCCGGGCTCGCGAGGCACGCAAAGGCGTAGGCAAGGCGCGCGAGCGGCATGGCGTAATTGGGCGCCGAGCAGCCGTCCACGCCCGCCACCAGGGCAGTCTCGGGAACGCCCGACATCCGCGACACCGCCACCCGGATCTCCTGCTGCAGCGGGTGGGCGTGGTCGAGGTAGCCGTGCCGGCCATAGCCGCACGCCGCGCAATGGGCGAGCATCCCGCTGTGCTTGCCCGAGCAGTTATGGGCGAGCGGCGAGTACGGCGGCGGCGGCGGCACCTCGCCGCGCGCGTCGAACTGCATCGGCGCGTGGCTGCCGCACTTGAGGTCTGCCGCCGTGTTGCCGGCCTTGGCCAGCATCGCCGCGGCGGCCTCGACGTGGCGCGGCTCGCCCGAGTGGCTCGCGCACAGGAGCGCCGTTTCAGGCTCGGTGTAGCCGAAGCGCTCGAGCCCGCCCGCGGCGACGAACGGCAGCGCCTGCAGGGGCTTTAGCGCGCTGCGGGTGAAGATCACGGCGTCGGGGTCGCCCGCGGCGTGGACGAGCCGCCCGTCGCGGTCGACCACCGCGACGGAGCCATAGTGCACGCTCTCGACGGTCCCGCCGCGCAAGATCGCGGTCAGCGGCGCGTGACGCGCGGGGACAATCGGTGCGGGAAGGCGGGCGGGCATGGCGGATAACCTCGCATTATCGCCTATCCGCTCGCGCCGCAGGCCCGCGTATGCCTGGCACGAACCACTCGCGCGCGCGCCCGCGACCGGGCTTAGCCCCTTTCGTGTCATCCCGAGCGAAGCGAGGGATCTGTAGTTCGTACAAGCAGATCCCTCGGCGCAGGCGCCTCGGGATGACACAGGGCGAAGGTGCAGGGCTCGCCTCCCGGCCACCCAACCGGCTTCTGCCGCGCAGACTCCTAGCCCAGCGCAGCCTTGATCTGCTCGAGGGCCGCCGGGTCCTCGATGGTGGTGAGGTCCCCTGGGTCGCGCCCTTCCGCGAGCGCCTGGATCGAGCGGCGCAGGAGCTTGCCCGAGCGCGTCTTCGGCAACAGCGTGACGAAGTGCACGGCGCCCGGCCGCGCGATCGCTCCCAGCTCGCGATCGACGGTGTCCATCACTTCCTTGCGCATCGCCGCGATACCTTCGGGGCTCGCAACCCGCGCCGGATCCTTCGCCACCGCGAAGGCGACCGGGACCTGGCCCTTGAGCGAATCGGCCACGCCCACCACCGCGACCTCGGCGATGCCGGCGTGCGCCTGTACCGCCTCCTCGATCTCGCGCGTGCCGAGGCGATGCCCGGCCACGTTGATCACGTCGTCGGTGCGCCCGAGCACGAAGTAGTAGCCGTCCTCGTCGCGGGTGGCCCAGTCGAAGGTCGAGTAGGCGAGCTTGCCGGGGAAAGTCTCGAAGTACGTCTTCACGAAGCGCGCGTCGTCGCCCCACACCGTCGACATGCACCCCGGCGGCAGCGGCGGGACGAGGGCGAGCACGCCCTTTTCGCCGGTGCCGACCTCTTCGCCCGTATCTTCCCGCAGAAGCCGCACGTCGTAGCCCGCCGCCGGGAACGAGGGGCTGCCGAACTTGCGCGGCGTGTCCTCGACACCAGGCTGAGCGGACAGGATGGGCCAGCCCGACTCGGTCTGCCAGTAGTTGTCGACGATCGCCACGCCGAGCGCGTCGGCCGCCCAGCGCGCGGTCGGCTCGTCGAGCGGCTCACCGGCCAGAAAGAGGTACTTGAGCGCGCCCAGATCGTGCCGCTTCATGTACGCCGGGTCCTGCTTTTTCAGCACGCGGATGGCGGTGGGCGAGCTGAACATGGTCACGGCCTTGTGCTCGGCCACGATCTTCCACCAGATCGCCGGATCGGGCCGGATCGGCAGCCCCTCGTACATGATGGTGGTCGACCCGTTCAGGAGCGGTCCGTAGATGATGTACGAGTGGCCGACCACCCAGCCGATGTCGCTGGTGGTGAACATGGTCTCACCCGGCGCCACGCAGAAGATGTCGCGCATCGACGCCACGAGCGCCACCGCGTAGCCGCCGGTGTCGCGCTGCACGCCCTTGGGGTTGCCGGTGGTGCCGGACGTATAGAGGATGTACGAAGGCTCGCTCGACTCGAGCCACGCGCACGCCACCGCCGCACCCGCGTGCTCCGCGCGCAGCTGCGCGTAGTCGAGATCGCGCCCCGCGGTGCGCGGCATCGCGGGGTCGAGGCCGCGGTCGACGATCAGCACATGCTTCGGCGGATGCTGCGCGAGCCGGCACGCGTCGTCCACGAGGTGCTTGTACGGGATCGGCTTGCCGCCCCGCATGCCGGCGTCGGCGGTGACCATCACCTCGGGCTTCGCATCGTCGATGCGGGTGGCGAGGCTCGCTGCCGCGAAGCCGCCGAACACCACCGAGTGGATCGCGCCGATGCGCGCGCACGCGAGCATCGCGAACACCGCCTCGGGGATCATCGGCATGTAGACGAGGACGCGGTCGCCGCGGCCCACGCTCAAGCTTCGTAGGATCGCGGCGCAGCGGTTCACCTCCTCGTGCAGCTGGCGATAGGTGTAGGTCGCGTCTTGCCCGGTCTCGGTCGAGATGTACACCAGCGCCGCCCGGTCGGCGCGGGCGGCCAAGTGCCGGTCGACCGCGTTGTGGCACAGGTTCAGGCGCCCACCGACGAACCAGCGGGCGAACGGCGGCCTCGAGTAATCGAGCACCGACGTGAACGGCGTTTGCCAGTCGACGAGCGCCGCGCGCTCGCGCCAGAATCCGTCCCGGTCCTCGAGCGAGCGCCGGTGAAACTGCCGATATCGATCCATTGCATGCCTCCAATTCAATAGGGTCAGAACCGATACTCAACCGAATATCGACTCTGACCCCATTTACATTTCGAGTATCGACTCTGACCCCAATTAGCGATTTGCGCGCCGTCAACCCCCGTGCGAGTCGGGCGCGATGCGCACCACGGTACGCCCGCGCACCAGGCCCTTGAGGTAGGGATCGAAGTGGGTCGGCAGCTCGTCGAAGTCGATGGTGCGCACCGCGTCGTGCACGCGATCCGGGCGCCACTCGACGGCGAGCTTGTTCCAGATCTTCTGGCGCAGCGGCATGGGCGTGTTGGCGCTGTCCACGCCGAGCAGATGCACGCCGCGCAGGATGAACGGCATCACCGTCGTGGACAGCTTGAAGCCGGCCGCGAGCCCGACCGAGGCCACCGTGCCGCCGATCTTCTGCGTGGACAGGAGCCAGGCCAGGATGTCCCCACCCAGGTTGTCGATGGCGCCCGCGAACGTTGCCCGGTCGAGCGGACGGATCTTGGTCAGATCCAGCGACTGGCGCAGGACGACTTCCTTGGCGCCGATCCCCTTCAAGTAATTCGCCTCCTCGCCCTTGCCGGTGATCGCGACCACGTGATAGCCGAGCTTGGCCAGGATCTCGATGGCAACCGACCCCACGCCGCCGGTGGCGCCGGTCACCGCCACCGGCCCGCTCTCGGGCGTGAGCCCGTTGTGCTGCATGAGCTCGATCCCGAGCGCCGCCGTGAACCCCGCGGTGCCGAGGGTCATGGCGTCGAACGCGGTCATGCTTTCGGGACGGCGCACGATCCAGTCGGCGGGCACGCGCACGTGCTCGGCGTAGCCGCCGTCGTGGCCGACACCCATGTCGTAGCCGTGCACGATGACCTTGTCGCCCTTCTTGAAGCGGCCGTCGCCCGACGCCTCGACGGTGCCCGCCATGTCGATGCCGGCGATGGTCGGGAACTTGCGCATGATCTTGCCGGTGC
>JADLEZ010000224.1 GCA_020845855.1 Burkholderiales bacterium | reverse complement strand
GTAGGCGCGACGGGTATTCGGGTTGCGGATATTTGCGGCGAAGAACTCGATGAAGCGCTTGGCGGCGGCTTCATTCGGCGCAAACAGAGCCGGCACGGTCGCGAGCGCGGATCCGATCCGGCGCGACACCACCGGCTTCAAGGACTGTTCCTGTCGGCCCACCTGGGACCCTCCAATCGATCCACGGGCGCGCTCGCCGACCCAGATCGTTTCGTCGACGCCAACGCCGCTCGCGGCCAAAATCCGCTGGATTCACGCGTTCCGTTTGCGAATCTAGCCCGCCGCCCTGCTCCATTCTATACGAATGATAACGTCCTTTATCAGCGGTCTAATAGTCCTCGTATTGATTGACGTTACATTGTCCGTAACATGTAATAAATGATATGGTCAAGAGCCCAACGTCGCCCGAGCCAGGGACGAGCCGCTCCGCGCGCGGCATCTCGGCGTCCGACGTCGATCGAGTCGCCGATGAACTGCTGCGCGCCGGCATTCGTCCGACGGTCCTCAAGATCCGCGAGCGGCTCGGCACCGGATCCCCAAACACCATCAACCCACTCTTGGATGAATGGTGGAAACGCCTTGCCTCGCGCCTGGACTCGGGCCCGCATGCCTTGCACCGCATCCCCGAAGCAGTCGCCCAGATCACCGAGGCGCTGTGGCTGAAGGCGTTGGACTCTGCCCGCGAGCGCACCCGCGCCGAAGAGCGTACGACCCGTGGCCAGCTCGATCGCGACAAGCGAGATGTCGACCTGCGCCGCCATGTGCTGTCGCTGCGCGAAGCCGAGTTTGAGGACCAGCTGAAGGAACGCGCGCGCACGATCGCGACGCTCGAAGAACAGGTCGCGGCACTGACCCGGCTGCTGTTACGCGAACAGACGAACCGCTCGAGCGCGGAAAGACGCATCGCAGTACTGGAGGCGACGCTGAAGAGCGCCAACGCCCGCTCTCAGGCTCATTTCTCGATCCACGCGACACCGGACTCAACAATGGGAGGCCGAAAGGGGCGCCGGCGCGCGAATGACCAAGCCGCGGCGACTCGTAAGAACAAATCCGCACGCCGCAAGACACCGCGCATTTCCGGTAATAGGGAGCCGCCACGGCACAAGACGAGCGCACCGCCTGCCCACCGGTCGCCCGTGTCAAAGTGATGCGGCACCACACGTGTAAGCGACGCTAATACGTCTCGCGCGACGTCGGCAACTCTCCATCGGTCCCGTCGGACGATGCGTCGCAGTCGCCGCTTGAAATCAATGAACGAAGGCGAGGCACGGCGCGACCATGTCGCAATGTCGATCAGCGCCGCGATCCTGTAGTGGAGTGAAGCGCGTTGGTACGGTTCAATGATTGTGCCGACGATGTGCATCCGGGTAATGCGCGTGTTCATGCGTCAGTCGTTCGTGGCGATGCAGGTGGCGGTGCTCGACGTCGGGCGCCATCGACCCATCATGCGCGTGCTGGTGATGCGCATCGTGGAAATGTACATGTTGATGCTTGCGCACCTCATGCGTGTGCGCGTGGCTATGCCGCTCGGTCAGGTTCAGCCAGACGCCGAGCGCCATGAGGCCGCCAGCGGCCAGCAGACGCAGCCCGACCGGTTCATCGAGCAGCGGAATCGCCAGTGCGGCACCGAAGATCGGCGCGACCGAAAGTACGCGCCCGTTCTCGCCATGCCGAGGTTGCGCGGGCCACGACGAACAAGGCCAGACTGACCCCATAGGCGACCCAGCCGATCAGCAGCGCGCCGGCCAAGCCGCGAAGCGTCAACCATGTCGCACCGAGTGCGATCACCGTGCACGGGTTCGTCCCACCGGCCACGATGGCGGCCATACCGATCGCTATGCGCCGATCGACGTTCTCGCGAAACACGAACCAGGCCAGCAGTGCCATGAAAACGCCTTCGGCGTTGAGCAGCAGCGCTGCGCTGGATGCCGGCATTCGCGTGAGCCCGATCATCAACAGCACCAGCGCGGCCATCCCGCCGCTGGCGACCGCGGCGGCCAGCCAAGGCCATCCGCCCACCGGGCAGGCCTCCACCCAGGCTGCGGCGCAAGAACCTGACGACCGCCAAGCCGATGCCCGGGCCGACATACAGCAGCCCGGCCAGCAACCACGGGTCGATGCGGGTCATCAGTGCTTTGGCCAGCGGCGTACCGCTGCTGAACAACGCAGCCGCGGCCAGCGCCGCGAGCACACCCGGGAGCCGGAGGCCAGGGATCCATCGGAGCGGCTTCATCACGCCCCACTGCTTCGGCTCGTCGATCCTGAGTCTTTTACTTCAGCGTAGCGTGCGGAGGATCATCGGTACCCCTCGCCGCCCCCGCCCGCAACCCGTTCAGCACAGCAAAGACTTCCGCAGCTTCGTGTACGAGAACAGCGACGGTGACGCCGATCAGCCCGAGCACCGCCGCCGGGATCATGACCAACAGCACCGAGATCGACAGCACGATGTTCTGGCGGCCGATGCGCCGGACACTGCACGCGACCCGGAGCGCCGCCGGAACGCGGCGCAGGTCGTCGGACAGGAGCGCCACATCGGCCGCTTCGATCGCGGCATCGCTGCCTGCCGCGCCCATCGCGATGCCGCAGGTCGCGGCAGCGAGCGCTGGCGCATCGTTGACGCCGTCGCCTACCATCAGCACCGCACCCCGCTCCTGCTCCAGCGCATGGATGGCCGCGACCTTGTCTTCCGGGCGCAGCCCGCCGCAGGCGTCTTCGATGCCCAATTCGCGCGCGATGGCCTGGGCGGTGCGAGGGTGGTCGCCGCTCAACAGAACGGTGGAGATGCCGAGGCGGTGCAGCGCGTCGACCGCCTCGCGCGCTTCCGGACGAGCCGTGTCGACGAAGCCGAGCAGCGCGACCACGGTCGTCCCGGTCCCGAGCGCGGCGACCGTCCGTCCGTCGGCTTGCAGAGTCTCGACGCGCGCGGAAATGGCTTCCGGCAGCGCCCTGCGCGCCGCCAGCCAGTCGGGCTGGGCGATGAACCACTCCGACTCGCCGACGGTACCTCGCACCCCGTGCCCCGTCATGGCGTTGGCCTGGCGTACTGCGAACGGCCGTATGCCGCGCCCCGCGGCCGCGGCGACCACGGCTGCGGCGAGCGGGTGCCGCGATCCCTCCTCGAGACCGGCGGCAATCGCGAGCGCCGTGTCCTCGGCGCCGTCGAAGACCTCGAACGCGACGAGCCGGGGCTCCCCGCGGGTGAGCGTGCCGGTCTTGTCGAACGCCACGCAACGGATGCCCGCCAGATGCTCGAGGTGCACGCCTCCCTTGATGAGAATGCCGCGGCGGCTGGCGCGCCAGATGCCGGTGGCCATCGCCATCGGCGTCGACATCACGAGCGCGCAGGGTGCCGCGGCCACCAGCAGCACGATCGCCTTGTGCGCCCAGGCATCGGGCGGCAGGCCGAACAGCCACGGCACGAGGAACAGCGCCGCGGCGGCGACGAACACGGCCGGCGTGTAGCGGCGCCCGAAGCGTTCGATCCACTGCTGGGCGCGGCCCTTCTGTTCCTGGGCCTGCTCGACGAGGTGGATGATGCGCGCGATCGAGTTGTCGGCGAACGGCCGCGTCGCCTCGACCATCAGCAGGCCTTCGCCATTGATCGACCCCGCATAGACCTCGTCGCCCGGACCCTTGCCCACCGGGATCGACTCGCCCGTGACCGGGGCCTGGTTCAGGCTCGACTGCCCGTCGACGATCCGGCCGTCGATGGCGAGCCGTTCGCCGGGCCGTACCCGGATGCGATCGCCCACCGCGACGGACGCCGCGGGTCGGCGTTCCTCGCCGCTGGCGATGACCAGCGCTACGTCCTGCGGCACGAGGTCCAACAATGAACGGACCGCATCCCGCGTGCGCTCGTGCGTGTACTCCTCGACCCCCTCGGCCAGCGCGAACAACACGACGAGCGCCGCGGCCTCGTCCCACAGGCCGAGCGCGATCGAACCGAGGGCCGCGGCGAGCATCAGGAACTCGATGCCGATCGCCCGCTCTTCGACCAGCGTCTCCAGCGCCTCACGGGTCCAATGCCAGCCGCCCAATACGATCGCGGTCGCGAACGCGCCGATTTCGGCATGACGGTCGACGTGGCCCGATCTGGCGAGCGCCC
>JADLEZ010000223.1 GCA_020845855.1 Burkholderiales bacterium | reverse complement strand
TGACCTGGTCCGGCTTCGGATTCAACTCGGCCAGCATGTGGCGGGTGTCGTCGTTCAGCCACTTCGCTTGCGCGCCGTCACCTTCCGGCGCGAACGAGATCGAGCCGCCGACCTGCAGCAGCATGCCGGGCACCGCTTCGCGCAGGCGGGCGAGCATCTCATTGAACATCGACAGCCGCTTGCTCCCCTTGCCGTCGGCCTCGCGCACGTGCACGTGCAACACGGTGGCGCCGGCGTTCCAGCAATCGACGGCCTTTTGCACCTGCTCGGCCATGGTCACCGGGATGTCGTCGGAGTCCCCCGGCAGGAATTCCGGTCCATACGGGGCGACCTGGATCACGAGGGGCGGCTGGTTCTCGGGCAGCAGGGAGTCGTCGAGGAATTGCATGGCGGGTCCTTTCTAAAGGGTGGGGGCGGTGGCGGTGTTACGCGCGGTATGGGCGGCGAACTCTTCGTGCAGGATCGGGGCGCCCAGGCTCAGCGTGTGGATGCCGAGCACCGAGACGCACTGGAGGACCGCCGCGATCTCTTCCTTGGTCGCGCCGAGGTCGAGCGCCTTGCGGATGTGCCGGCGCACGCCCGGGCCGTACATGTGCGTGCACGACGCGTCGACCGCGATCGCGATGAACTCGATGGTCTTCGCGTCCAGCACGCCGCGCTGCATCGGCAGCGTGGCCATGGCCATGAACTTCTCCGTCCACGCGGCGTCGAGCTCGTAGAACGGATCCCAGTTCGGGTTCCACTCGCCGCGCGCACGCAGCGCGTCGCAGATCGGCGTGGTCGTCGGTGTTTCGGGTCTCATCCTGGTCTCGGGCGGTGGTTTGCGATGGGACGGATTATCGTCCGCCGGACGCCAAGTGGACTTGACATTTGGAGGCTGCTAATTGGCATTTTGGGGCAACGACCCCCGCCTCGTCCGCCGTCAGAGATTCTTCAACGCGAGAACCCGCCCGTAGCTCGTGGGCAGCAGGCGCGCGAGCAACTCGACGCTCCGGGCGCTGCGGCCCGTGACAATGCGCTTCGCGCCGCGCTCGACGCCGTCGAGAATGTCGCGGGCGCAGTCCTCGGCCGTGGTGACGAGCTCGCCGTGGATCGCGTTCATGACACGCTTCTCCGTCTCGCCGGCGAACTTGCCCAGTGGAGACCCTGCGTCGATGTTCGTCTTGATGCCGCCCGGGTGCACGCACACGGCTTGCACGCCGGTGCCTTCGAGCTCGCGCCACAGGCACTCGGTCAGTCCGCGGACCGCGAACTTCGAGATGTTGTACGCCGACAGCGTCGGGACGGCGACGAAGCCGAAGATGCTCGACATGTTGACGATGCAGCCTTCGCGCCGGGCGAGCATCGGCGGCAGGAAAGCCTTCGTGCAATGGACCACGCCCCAGAGGTTGATCGCAACCACGCGCTCGAGCTCCTCGAGCGTCATGTTCGCGAACGTGGCGCCGAGCGCGATGCCCGCGTTGTTGAACAGGAAATGCGCTCCGCAAAGATCGCGCTCGACGTCCTGCGCGTGCGCGAACACGGCGGCGCGCGACGACACGTCGACGCGGTAGCAATGGACCTCGCCGGAGTTGCACAACGTCGCCGTTTCGGCGAGCGCGTCCGCGTTCACGTCCGAGATCGCGACGCGCGCGCCCCGCGCCGTGAGCTGCCGTGCAAGCTCCCGTCCGATGCCCGACCCCGCTCCCGTGACCACCGCCACCTTGCCCTGGAATTTGCTCACGCCTGTTCTCCCCGAGTCATTCATCCGCATGGCGCATCGCCGCGCGCGTCACGTTGCGGCGAAGATGTTCACGACCACGGCGCCCTCCTCGACGCCGACGAGACCGCCGCCGTTCTCCTGGATCGCGTGCCGCGCACCGGGCACCTGGCGCGCGCCGGCTTCGCCGCGCAACTGCGTGACGAGCTCGTAGATCTGCCCCAGTCCGGTTGCGCCGAGCGGATGCCCTTTGGATTCGAGGCCGCCGGACGGATTGATCGGAATGCGCCCGCCCAGCGTGAAGTCGCCGCGCGCGGCAGCAGGACCGCCTTCGCCGAACGCCACGAAGCCCAGGTTCTCCGCCTGCACGATCTCGCCCATCGCGGACGCGTCGTGGACCTCGGCCAAGTCGATGTCCCGCGGCCCGATCCCTGCGCGCGCGTAGGCTTCCTGCGCGGCGAGATGCCCGATGGCGCGCGCCGGCTCCGCGAGCGCGCGGCGCGTGAAGCTGCGCACCACGGTCGCGGCGACCCGCACGGCGCGGCCACGCCCGGCGCCGATGCGCTTCAGGCCTGCCTCGGTGGCGACCACGACGGCGGCGGCGCCGTCGGACAGCGGCGCGCACATCGGCAGCGTCAGCGGATACGTGATCGGCGGCGCCGCGAGTACCTCGTCCACGGTGAACGCCTTGCGGAACTGCGAGTAGGGGTTGTGCACCGAATGGCCGTGGTTCTTCGCCGACACCGCGGCGATCTGCCGCTGCGTCGTGCCGTACGTCTTCATGTGCTGGCGGCACATTGCGGCATAGATCGCCATGAACCGGCTGTAGGGGCGGTCGGACTCCGAGCCCGGCGGTGGGATCACGCCTTCGCCCATGGCAACGAGGGTGGCGAAGTTCTCCTCGGCGCGGGCGACGTCCCAGCCGCCTTCGAAGACCGCCATTGCCTTCGCCCGGTCGGCGACGTTCATCTTCTCGGCGCCCAGCGCGAGTGCTACGTCGCAGGTCCCCGCTTGCAAGCTCTGCACCGCGAGGTGGAACGCCGAGCTGCCCGACGCGCACGCGTTCTCGACATTGAAGATCGGAATGCCTTCCACGCCGATCCGGCTGAACACGACCTGGCCAGGAATCGCGATCTGACCCTGCAGCGGGCCGTTGGTGACGCCGGCATAGTAGGCCGCGCCGAGGTCGGCGACCGCGCAGCCCGCGTCGGCGAGCGCGCCGCGCAGCGCCTCGCCGGCGAGCTCGTCGAGCGCGCGCTCGGGGTGTCGCCCGAAGACGGTCATCGCCGCGCCGGCGACGTAGATGGATTCGCTGGATTCGCTCATTGGTCTACCCTTCGCGCTGCGCGCTTCGGAGCCAACAGTTTCTTCAAACTGTGTCATTCCGAGCGGAGCGAGGAATCTGCTTGTTGTAAGTACTTGATGTCTTTGAACAGCAGATCCCTCGCTCTGCTCGGGATGACACCGTTTTGTGACTGTTCACGCGAACTTCAACAGACTGCGAAACGAATCCGCCCTCGAGGCGGCTCTGCGGGCTCACTGGGACAACCTTTCAGATCGTTCGCCCGGTTTCCCGCCAGTACGCCGCGCGCAGGTCCTTCTTCAGCACCTTGCCGACCGGGCTGCGCGGCAGGCGCGGGACGAGGTCCACGCTCTTCGGCGTCTTGACTCCGCCGAGCCGCTCGCGGCACCACGCGACGAGCTCGGCGGCATCCGCCGTCGCTGCGGGCTTCAACTCCACCACCGCCTTCACCGCCTCGCCCCACTTGTCGTCGGGCACGCCGATCACGGCGCAGTCCTGCACGGCCGGATGCGCCCACAGCACCTGCTCGACCTCGCTCGGGTAGACGTTGAAGCCGCCGCTGATGATCATGTCCTTCTTGCGGTCGGTAAGGTGCAGGTAGCCTTCCGCGTCGAGATGGCCGATGTCTCCGGTGTGCAGCCAGCCTTCGACGATGGTCTCCGCCGTCTTGTCGGGTTGCTTGTAGTAGCCCTTCATGACCAGATCGCCGCGCACGCAGATCTCGCCGGTCGCGCCCGGCGCGCAGATGGCGCCTGTCTCGTCCAGGATCTCGACGCGCACCAGCGGATTGGGCCGGCCGACCGACGCGAGGCGCTCGTCCGGCGCGAGCCGCCCGTCGACGACGTGCTCGTCGGGGCGCATGAAGGAGATCGACGCCGGCGCCTCGGTCTGGCCGTAGCCGCCGGTCATCACCGGCCCGAAGACCTCGATCGCGCGCTTGAGCTTGTCCACCGACATCGGCGCCGCCCCGTACATGAGGTAGCGCAGCGAACTGAAGTCGCAGCGCTCGATCCCCGGCGCCCCGAGCAGGGCGTAGATGACCGTCGGCGGCAGGAAGAACTCGGTGACGCGGTGCTGCGCGATAGCCGCCAGAAGCGCAGCCGGCTCGGGCTTGGCAAGCACCACCACCGTGCCGCCGCGGGCGGTGCACGGCAACGACAGCACGCCGGCGGTGTGCGTCATCGGCGCGGCGGCGAGGTTGACGGGCCTCTCGTTGCCGCCGTAGGTGATCGCCATCAGGTAGTGCGCGACAAAGGTCTGGATGCTGCGATGCGTGTTCATCACGCCCTTGGGCATGCCGGTCGTGCCGCCGGTGGGCATCACCGCGACGACGTCGTCGGCGTCGTAGGTAACCCGCGGCGGCGTTGCCGGCGCGCCGGCGATCCACGCGTCGAGCGACGCGCAGTCGGGATGCGCGCCGTCGATGCACACCCAGCGCACGCCGGTGAGCGTGGCGCGCACGGCGTCGACGGCGGCGGCGAACGCCTTCTGGAAGAACACGACCTCGCAGTCGAAGCTCGCGAGCACGTGCCGCGTCTCCTCGAGCGGGCTGCGCGGATTGACCGGCACCCAGGCAAGCCCCGCGCGCCACAGGCCGAGCACGCAGGTCCACGCGACCGGATCGTTGCCTGCCCACACCGCCGCCTTCGCCTCGCGGCGCAAGCCGGCCGTCAGCAGCGTGTGCGCGATCCGGCACGACAGCGCGCCGATCTCGTCGAACGGGTAGGCACGCTCGCCCATTACGTACGCGGCGCCGCGCGGATTGATCCGCCAGCCGCGGTCGAAGCAATCGATGATCGCCATGGTTTCCTCCGTGATTGGCGCCTTCAATGCGCGGCGACGTGCGCGCGGGCGAGCCCCCGCTGCTCGAGAAAGCCGAGCAGATAGCGATGCCCGAACGCCTGGCAGGCCGACGCGAAGCCGGTGCGCGCCGTCGCGCCCTCGAGGAGCTTGATCGCCGCCGCCGCTTGCAGGGCGCCGGTCGTGATGTACGGTGTCACGCTGTGGACGACGGCGCGCACGCTCGCGAGCTGGCCGCGGCCGATCGCGAAGTCGACCGAGCGGTTCAATGTCGTGCGCTCGCGCGGCGGCATGCCGGGCGTCGTCGACTGCACGATCTGCGCGATCACGGCGTCCTGATGCTCCTTCGGCAGATTCTTGTACTCGGCCTCCCACTTCTGGCCGAGTGCCGCGACGTTGCGCATCGCCGGGTTGTCGTAGAAGCCGACGAGCGAGCGGCAGTAGCGCACGCGCGGATCGCGCTCGTAGAACACGGGCAGCGACGTGCCGCCCCACGGCAGGCAGAACACCGGCGTCAGGAATTCCGGCGCCGACACTTCGAAGCCGGTGTGCTTCGGATGGTCGACGAGCTGGTTGTCCCAGAGGTACTTCTGCTCCTGCCGGTAGAGCTCGAAGATCGACGCGGTCGAGCCGACGGTGATGCCGGCGCTTTGCATCGGGCCGCGCGACAGGCTCGCCGTCTCCAGCATGTCCACACCCGGCGTCTCGAGCGCGAGCTCCGCCGCGATCTCGGACAGCGTGTACATGTACGAGGTCGACGGCGCGCACAACAGCCCGGACGACGCGAACTTCGCGCCGAACTCCTCGCGCACCTCGAGCATGTAGCTTTGCTCGCCTGTCGTGTCGAGGTGATGGCAGCCCGCTGCCAGCGCCGCGGCCACGCCCGCCTTTCCGAAGTTGACGAACGGACCGACGGTGTTGCAAACGACCTTGGCGCCGGCGAATGCCTTGGCGAGCGCCTGCGCGTCGTGCGCGCACTCGATGATCTCGTAGCGCGCCGACTCGAGCCGCACGACGCGCTGCGCCATCATTTCCTGGGCGCGCTTCGCGCTGCGCGCGACAGCGGTGAAGGGAATGTCCTGGTCGATCAGCCAGTCCATGATCAGCATGCCGGTATAGCCGCTGGCGCCGTAGACGACGACGGGGTGCTTGGCCATGATGGGATTCCTCGGTGGGGATGGTCGGGGGCGGCGGGCGTCAGGCCTTGGCCCAGCCTTCTTGGTGGAGGCGGCAGGCGAGCACGCCGAGGCGCATCGTCAGCATCCAGTTCTCGCCGTCCTCGATCAGCGCTGCGCGGGTGTCGCGGAACAGCTTCTCGAGCGGGTACTCGCGCGAGGTGCCGTTGCCGCCGAAGAGCTGCAGCGCTTCGCTCGCGACCTTCATCGCCTCCTCGGTGACGGTGACCTTCGCCTGCGCGGTCACGTACGGGTGCGTGCGCGGCGAAGTGCGCGCGTATTCGAGCGAGCGGCGGGCGATCGCGCGCATCGCCTCGATGCGCCGGAGCATGTCCCCGAGCCGGTAGCGCGTGAGCTGGTGCGCCGCAAGCAGCGCGCCGCCTTGCTTGCGCTCGTGCGCGTAGGCGAGCGCCAACTCGAACGCCGCGCGCGCGGTGCCGACGAAGGTCTGCGACATCACGGTTCCCGCGTGCGACCACGCCGAGGCCATGTTGCCGGCGTAGGCGTCGCCGGTGGCCACGGCGAACCGGCGCGGGATGCGCACGTTGTCGAAGTAGATCTCGCCCTGCGGCAGCGCGCGCTGGCCGATCTTCTCGAGCGGCTTGCCGCGCGCGACACCCTTAAGATCGAGCGGGACGATCGCCGCGAGGCCGTTCTGCATCCCGTCCCTGCGCGTGAAGCCCTCGCCGTAATCGGCGGCGATGTAGCACGCGGCGACCTGCGCGACGGCGCCGTTGGACACCCACGCCGAGCTCTGGCCGTTGAGCACGAACTCCTCGCCGGACGCGCGCGCGGTGAGATTGCCGCGATTGGCCGGCGCGCCGGCGGGCCAGTCCTCGGGGTAGAGCACCTGGACATCCGATCCGCGGTCGGGCTGGGTGATGAGCCAGCAGCCGATCTTGCCCGCGGACAGCTCGGCGAGCTCGCGATTGCCCGCGGCGAGTGCGAGGGTCAGCGGAAACGACGCCGCGGCGAGCGAGATCGCGAGCCCCGCGTCGCCCCAGCCCATCTCCTCGCCGATCAGCGATTCGAGGCGAATCGCGGTCGCCGGCTCGAATTGCGCGAAGAAGTCGGGACCGAGTCCGAGCTTTTCGGCTTCGCGGAACACCGTCCAGTACGGCGAGCCCGGGGCGATCGCCGCTTCCGCGCCGAGCTTGTCGAGCTCGCGGCCGATCGGGCGCAGCAGCTCCTTCGCGAAGCGGTGGGCGGATGCCTGGACGGCGCGCTCCTCCTCGGACAGCGGTGGCTCGAATCCGGAGTACCCGGCGACGGGTAGTTCGAGCGTGTCGTGCAGCTGGATCATTGGGTACCTCCGCCTTTGCAGTGGACGCGATGGTCGCGCGGTGGCTGCCCGCGCATTTACCATTCGAAGCCAATCGATTACCATTTGGAGACACATGCCACGGAGGGAATCGATGGCGGGCAACCGGGCGAGGCGTCGCGGCGACGGCTGGGTGCTGGGGCTTGCGCTGCAGGCAGCGCCACGGCTGCTGTCCGGGATGGGGGCCGATCCGGCACGCGTCGCACAACGCGCGGGGTTGGACTTGCGGCGCCTCGACGAGCCCGATGCGGTGATTCCGTTCACCGTGATCGGGCGCTTCTTGCGTGAATGCGTTCGGGCCACGCGCTGCGAGCACTTCGGCCTGCTCGTCGGCGTGGAGGGCGGATTCACCGCGCTCGGCATCGTCGGCCATCTCGTCCTGCACTCGCCCGATGTGCGCCGCGCGCTGAGCGCGCTTAGCGCGTATCTGCATCACCAGGAGATCGGCGGGGTGGCGACCTTCGCGGTCGAAGGCGGGGTCGCGGTGCTCGACTACGCGCTCGAAGAGCGCGGGGTGGAGGCGGCCGAGCAGATCGCGGACGCGGCGATGGGTATCGGCCTGTCCATCTTGCGCTACATGTGCGGCGTCACGTGGGCGCCGAACGAGGTGCAGCTTACGCGAGCGACGCCGGCGGATCCGTCGCCATGGCGCCGCGTGGTGGGCGCCCCGGTGCGATTCGGCGCCGAGCGTAACGCACTGGTCTTCCCCAAGCGGTGGCTCGACCACCGGATCGAGCGCGCGGACCCCAGCCTGCGCCGCGTGCTGCAGGAGAAGCTCGCCGCACTCGAAGCCGTGCACGGGGCCGAGCTTCCGTCGCGGCTGCGAGGCGTGGTGCGCACGCTGCTGCTCGCCGGCGAATCGTCGAGCGAGGCGGTCGCGCGACGGCTGTCGATCAGCCGTCGAACGCTCCACCGGCGCCTGGAAGCCCACGGGGTCACCTACGAGCGCCTGCTCGACGAGACGCGCTACGGCCTTGCGCGGCAGTTGCTTGCGAACTCGCACGCCTCGATGATCGAGATCAGCGTCGCGCTCGACTATGCGAATCCGGGAGCGTTCACGCGGGCGTTCCGTCGCTGGGCGGGCTGCTCGCCCAGCGAATGGCGCAGCAGGCCCGCCTCACGCAGGATGGACGATGCTCTGGCGGCGGAGCAGTAAGGACGAGCGTGGCTTCCTCACCGGCTGATCGATCGCGGCCACGCGTCGCGCCTCGCAGGCGTGCGGCGACCGTCGATCCGACCGAGAAAGGGCTGCCGGTCGGCACACTCGCCGAGCTCGCCAACCTCATGCGCGAGCTTGGCCACGACCCGTGGGAGCTCCTCGAGTCCTTCGGCGTGACGCCGCCGATGATGGCGCAGCCGCTTACCCCGATTCCGATGGCCGTCCACGGCCGGATCCTGCAGGCGGCGGCCGATGCCACCGGACGCGACACCGTCGGCTTGATGCTGGGGCAGCGCGCGAGGCTCGACAACACCGGACCGCTCAAGCTCCTGGTCTTCAACGCGCGCACGATGCGCGAAGCGGTGGAAAGCCTCGTTCGCTACGTCGGCCTGTGGTACCACGGCATCCGGCTCCGGCTCACGCGCGACGGCGGGTTCGCCTGCCTGTCGGTTGCGGCCGAAGGGGACTTTCCCGGCCGCGATGCCCTGCTCATTGCCTACGTCGCCGCCAGCGTCAATCACCTGGAGGCCATCCTCGGGCGCTCGTGGCGGCCCTCGCAGGTGCACATGGCGTGCCGCCGGCCGCCGCAAGTCGAGGCGTACACGCGGTTCTTCCGCGCGCCCGTGCTGTTCGATCAGCCGCGCTACGCGATCTACTTTGCCGACGCGGCGCTCGACGCGCTGCGCGCCGGATCGGATCGCAGCCTCGACGCGTTCCTGCGCCAACACTTCCGCGAGCTCGAGGCGCGCGAGCCCGCGGATTTCGTCGGGCGCGTGCGCGGCGTGATCGCCGATCTGCTCGCGGGAGGCGAATGCACGGTGCAGCGCGTGGCCGAGCTGTTCGCGGTCCACCGCGTCACGCTGCACCGGCGCCTGCGCGAGCATGGCACCACGTTCGAGGCGTTACTCGACGAGAGCCGGCGCGATCTCGCGGGGCGGATGCTCGAGCACACCAGCTTGTCGGTGGGCGACATCGCCAGCGCCTTGGGCTACGGCGCGTCGGGCAGCTTCGTGCGCGCGTTCTCGCGCTGGCACGGCGCCACACCCGGGTCGTGGCGCCGGCAACGGCCTGCGCGGGGGCGAGGTGGGTCTTGATCTGAATCAAGCAATCCGATAGCCGTGCCCACAACCGCTACGTATTGCGCATTTGCGGGTACGCACGGTGAATCCGACGAATCGTGCGAAGGAAAGAATGCCTCGCAGGACCGGCATCGCGTGCCGGTGTGAGTGGCAGCACAGGAGGCAAGCGACATGAACGACATGACCGACGCCAGGGCGCTGTCCGCCATCGCCTTGTCGGCGCAGGAGACCGCGATCGTAGCCGGGCGCAAGGCGGTTCACGACAACGTCTCGCCGCGCGTGCTGCGGCTGTTCGAAGCCATCCGTGACTACGGGCCGCCGCGCGTCACCCTCGACCGGGCGGTGCTGTTCACCGAGTCGTTCAAGGCGACCGAGGGGCAGCCGCTGGTGCTGCGCTGGGCGAAGGCGCTCCTGCACGTCGCCCGCAACCTACCGGTCACGATCTTCGACGACGAGCTCGTCGTGGGCAGGCCGAACACCTGGCTCGGCCGCTACGGGCTCGTCTATGGCGAGCTCGACGGCAGCCTCATGCAGTCGGCGGCCGAGCACTTCATCCGCAACCGGGGCAATCCGGCCGGTGTCGCGATCACCGACTTGGACCGCGCGCTCATCGACGAGACGCTTGCGCCCTACTGGCAGGGCCGCGACTTTACGCCCAACTTCGTCAAGGCACTTCCCGCCCAGACGCGCTTCATGATCTTTGGGCCCGACGCCGACAACATCGCCATGCAGACCGGCGTGATGATGGCTTCCGCCGTCTTCCGCCACTCGCAGAACTGGGCGCACGACTTCGCCAAGATCCTGACGCGCGGCTGCAAGGGGATCCGCGAGGACGCGCAACAGCGCCTGGCCGCGCTCGAGCATCCGCGTGACCTGGTCGAAGCGAAGCCGTTCCTGGAAGCGGTCGTGATCACCTGCGACGCGCTGGCGACCTGGGCGCGGCGCTACGCCGCGCGCGCCGCCGAGATGGCCGCGAGCGAAGCCGATCCGCGGCGCAAGAAGGAGCTCGACGAGATCGCCGCCATCTGCGCATGGGTGCCGGAGAACCCGGCGCGCACGTTCCGCGAGGCGCTGCAGTCGCAGTGGTTCATGCAGATGTTCTCGCGGCTCGAGCAGAACATCGGCGGCCAGGTGAGCCAGGGGCGGATGGATCAGTATTTCTACCCGTACTACCAAAGGGACCTCGCCGAAGGCCGCGTCACCGAAGCGGAGGCCGCCGAGCTCCTCCAGTGCGTCTGGCTCAACATGATGCAAAGCGCCGAGGTGAAGCTGTCGCCGACGGCGGCGGCGAGCATGGAAGGCTTCGCGCACTTCGAGCAGGTCACGATCGGCGGCCGCCGCGCCGATGGCCGCGACGCGACCAACGAGCTCACCTACCTGATGCTCGAGGCGGCGCGGCCGCTGCAATCGAGCTACCCGGAGCTCGCCGTGCGCATCCACAGCAACACGCCCGACCGGCTGCTGCACGCGGTGGCCGAGGCGATCAAGGACGGCAAGGGCATGCCGAAGGTGCTCAACGACGAGCAGATCGTCCCGTTCTACCTCGCCAACGGCGCGACCACCGCCGAAGCGCTCGACTACTGCGGCTCGGGTTGCATCGAGTCGCGCCTGGTCAATCGCGAGACGCAGGTCACCGGCAACGGTGTGGTCAACTACGGCGCGGTGGTCGAGATGATGCTCGCCAACGGCCGGGTTCGCCTCTGGAAGGACCTGCCGTTCGGGGTGGCCACCGGCGACCCGCGCGGCTTCGCGACCTTCGACGACGTGTGGGCCGCCTTCCGTGCCCAGCTCCTCAACGTCGTCAAGCACGTGATGGTGCAGCACTACGTCGCGATGGCGCAGAAGCCACGCTACTTCGCGGCGCCATTCGCCTCGATGCTGCACGATCTCGCCTATGCCCAGTGCAAGGACCTGCACCGGCACGGCGAGTACATCGACGGCGCGATCGACCTCTCCTGCATCGAGTCGGTGGGCAAGGGCACGGCGATCGACTCGCTGGCGGCGATCAAGCACCTCGTCTACGACACGAGGAAAGTGACGTGGGACGAACTGCTCGCGGCACTCGACCGCAACTGGGAGGGCTGCGCGGCGATCCGCGAGCTCTGCCTCAACGCGCCCAAGTACGGCAACGGCATCGAGTGGGTCGACGAGCTCGGGTTCGACATCGAGCGCACGATCCTCGAATACGCGCACGCCCACCCCAAGCCGCACGGGCAGAGCTTCATGCTCCGCTGCATCCCGGTGACGGTGCACGTGCCGATGGGCAAGGTCGTCTGGGCGACGCCGAACGGCCGGCCGGCGCAGGAATTCCTGTCCGAAGGGATCTCGGCGTCGCACGGCATGGACGTGAAGGGTCCGACCACGGCGCTGCACTCGATCGCCCGCGCCCGCTGCCTCGGCTTCCGGGAGAAGGCCGCGGACTTGATCAACATGAAGTTCACGCCGGCGACACTGGCCGGCGAGCAGGGGACGCGCCGGCTGATGGCGATCATCCGCACGTGGTGCGACTTGAAGCTGTGGCACGTCCAGTTCAACGTCCTCAACCGGCAGACGCTGCTCGAGGCGCAGAAGGATCCGCAAAAGTATCGCAACCTCGTCGTGCGCATCGCCGGCTACTCGGCGTACTTCGTCGATCTGTCGCCGATGCAGCAGGCGGAAATCCTCGCGCGCACCGAGGAAGCGATCATCTAGCCAGGAGCAGGAGGGAGGAGCCATGGAACTCGAAGGAAAAGTCGCGATCGTCACCGGCGCCGGGCGCGGAATCGGGGAAGGCATCGCGCGGGTGCTCGCCCGCGAAGGCGCGCGAGTCGTGGTCAACAACGACCGCAACGGCGACGACGCGAACCGCGTTGTCGCGGCAATCGGCGCGGCGGGCGGCAAGGCCATCGCGATTCGCGCCGACATCAGCAGCAGGAGCGAGGTGGAGGCGCTGGTCGCGCAGGCGCTCGCGGCGTTCGGCGCGATCGACATCCTGGTCAACAACGCCGGAATCGAGGTGCCGCCCTCCCTGGTCAAGGACTTGCCGGAGGCGCAGTGGGATCGCGTGCTCGGCGTCAACCTCAAGGGCACGTTCCTGTGCTGCCAGGCGGTGCTGCCGGCGATGATGGCGAAGCGGCGCGGCAAGATCGTCAACATCGCCTCGACGGCGGCCAAGCGGATGAGCTTTTTCGGTAGCGCGGATTACACGGCCTCCAAGCACGGCGTGATCGGCCTCACGCAGCACCTCGCGTGGGAGGTCGCGGATCACCGCATCAATGTCAACGCGGTGTGTCCCGGCGGGGTGCTCACACCGCTGCTGGAGCAGCACACGACGCCGGAGTTCCGGGATGCGCTGACCCGGCGGCTGGTGCCGCTCGGGCGGTTCTGCACCATCGAGGAGATCGGCGAGGTGGTGAGCTTTCTCGCGAGCTCGCGGGCGGACATGATCACCGGCCAGGCGCTGGCGGTCGACGGCGGCCTGCTGTCGGGGTTCGGCGAGGACTTGCGCAGCGTCGTGCGCAAGCGGATGGAGGAGGCGCGCTCCGCCGCGGCGGTGCCTGCCTAGCCCCCGGCGCAGGCGATGGAAACGAGCACGGCTCCCGGCCCGCCCAAGGGTCGTGTGCTCGACATCCAGCACTTCTGCACTCACGACGGTCCGGGCATCCGCACGACGGTCTTCCTCAAGGGTTGCTCGCTGCGCTGCAAGTGGTGCTGCAACCCGGAGAGCATCTCGCCGCGACCCGAGCTCGCCTACGACGCGAAAAAATGCATCGGCCAATCGGCCTGCAGGCGTTGCCTCGCGGCATGCCCGGAGCAGGCGATCGATGTCGCAGCGGACGGCAAGGTCCGTGTCGACTGGGACCGCTGCACCGACTGCGGCACGTGCGTTCCCGTGTGCCCGTCGCGGGCGCTGCATGAATTCGGCGGGCAGATGACGGTCGAGGAGGTCCTGGCCGACGTCGAGCAGGACGCAGCCTTCTATCGCGAGTCCGGCGGCGGCATCACGCTCTCCGGCGGCGAATGCCTGCGGCAGCCCGAGTTCTGCGCGGCGCTGCTGGCGCAGGCGCGCCGGCGCGGCATGACCACGGCGATCGAGACCGCGGGCTACGTCCCGTGGCGTGCGTTCGCGCAAGTGCTTCCCTACGTCGACACCGTGCTGCACGATTTCAAGGTGAGCGACCCGGGGCGCCACCGCGAATGGGTGGGAGCCGACAACGCGCGCATCCACGAGAACTACCGGCGCGCGTACGAGGCGTTTCCCGACACGCAGTTCATCGCCCGCACGCCGCTGGTCCCTGGTGTCAACGACGACGAGCGGCACGTGCGCGCGGTGCTCGCGTTCATACGGCCGCATCGAAACGTGATCGACTACGAGTTGCTGCCGTATCACCGCTACGGCGAGAGCAAGTACCAGTTCCTCGGCAGGGTCTACGATTTGCGCGACTTCGCTGCGCCGGCCGCGGAATCGCTCGCCCGCCTGCGGGCGATCATCGACCAGGCTTTCGGGCGCGGCGGTGCGCCGAAATGACTTGACAGTTGCAGACAACGATCGAGTAGCATCGGCGGGCAATGGGCGCGTCCGTCCGCAGCGCGAGCCTCACCCACTTCCCGGAGCTCGCCCGGGAATGCGGCGTCGATCCTTTCGGGTTGGTGGGCGAGGTCGGCCTTCCGCGCCGCAGCTTGGACGACCCCGACCTCATGATTCCGGCGCAGTCCGTAGGCCGCCTGCTCGAGCTCGCGGCGGCAAGGGGCGCCGAGCCGGCGTTCGGGCTGCGTCTCGCCGAGTCGCGCCGCCTGTCCAACCTCGGCCCGCTCGCGCTGCTCGTGCGTGACGCGCCCACGCTGCGCGAGACGCTGGAAGCGCTGGTCACGCACATCCACGTGCACAACGAGGCGCTGTCGGTGCACGTCGAGCAGGTCGGCAACCTGGTCACCATCCGCGAGGAGCTCGAGCCCGGTCCCGCCCCGGTGCGCCAGGCAACCGAGCTCGTCGTCGGCGTGACGTTCCGCGTGCTGGCCATCTTCATGGGGGCGGGCTGGCGGCCGCGCTTGGTCTGCTTCTCGCATCGGGCGCCGCAGAGCATGGCCGTCCACCGCCGCGTGCTCGGCCGGGCGGTCGAGTTCGGGCATCAGTTCAACGGCATTGTCTGCGACATGAAGGACCTCGATACCCCCAATCCCGGGGCCGACCCGGTGCTGGCGCGCTACACGCGGAGCCTGCTCGACCGCGTGCGCAGAAAGCACCCGAGCGTGACCGACCGCGTGCGCGAGTTAGTCGTGCTGCTGCTGCCGCGCGGGCACTGCCGGGCCAAGGCGATCGCGCAGCATCTCGGAGCCGATCGGCGCACCATCGCGCGGCACCTCGCGGACGAGGGCACGACGTTTACGGCCGTGGTCGACGGCGTGCGAGGCGAGCTCTTGTCGCGCTACCTCGCCGACGGCGGGCTGCCGCTTTCCGAGGTGTCCGCGCTGCTCGGATTCTCCGACCCGAGTGTGTTCTC
>JADLEZ010000222.1 GCA_020845855.1 Burkholderiales bacterium | reverse complement strand
TTGCTGGCGCAATGCGGCATCGACCTCGCGCGCATCCAGATGTGCGTGGTCGACGCGCCGCCGCGGTATCGCTTCTACTCGACGCCGGTATCGCGGGAGTTGCTGCGCAAGCTGCCGGTCGCGAAGCCCGCGCTGTTCTTCGTCGAGGACACCCGCAACGAGCCCGCGTACGACGCCGAGGCGATCGGCCGCGGCAACGCCGCCAACCGCCCGGAGCTCGCCGATACGGTGTGGGTGGCGTACGGCGCGCGCGACCTGCCGCAAGTGCTCGCCCACGAGCTCGTCCACGTGCTGTCCGACAGCGGCGCGCACAGCGACGCGCCCGGCAACCTCATGCGCATCGAGACGTCACCCGGCGCGACTCGCCTTACGGATGGTCAGTGCGAGCGGCTGCGAACGCGCGGCGCGGCGAACGGCCTGCTGCGCGCGATCAAGCGGTGACACACGACTACTTGATGCGCGCCAGTATCCCGTCGAGCTCGTCGAGGCTGCCGTAGCCGATAACGATGCGCCCGGCGCCCTTGCGTCCCGGCTCGATGCGCACTTTCGCGCCGAGCTTCTCGGCGAGATCGGTTTCGAGCCTGACCGTATCTGCGTCGCGCGTCGCCTGCGCGGACCGCCGCGCGGCGCGCTTCGCCGGATGGAGTAGGGAAGCGACCAGGCGCTCGGTATCGCGCACCGACAATCCGCCGTCGACCACGCGCGCCGCAGCGCCGCCCTGCTGCGCAGCGGACAGCGCGAGCAGCGCGCGCGCGTGTCCCATCTCGAGCGCGCCGCCGGCGAGATAGTCCTGCACCGGCTTCGCGAGCTGCATGAGCCGCAACAGGTTGGTGACGGCGCTGCGCGAGCGGCCGATGGCCTTGGCGCACGCGTCGTGCGTGAGGCCGAACTCGTCGATCAGGCGCGACAGTCCCTGCGCCTCCTCCAGCGGACTCAAATCCTCGCGCTGGATGTTCTCGATGAGCGCGAGCGCCAGCGCGTTCTGGTCGGGCACGCTTTTCACGAGCGCGGGCACTTCCGTCAATCCCGCGCGCTGCGCCGCGCGCCAGCGCCGCTCGCCCGCCACGATCTCGTAGCGGCCGCCGTCGGCCGGGCGCACCAGGATCGGCTGCATGACGCCCTGCTCGCGAATGGACTCGGCAAGCTCCGCGAGCGCCGCGTCGTCCATGTGCGTGCGCGGCTGGTACTTGCCGGGTCGGATGCGGTCGACCGCGATCGACTTGAGCGCGCTCGCGTCGGCGGCCGGCTCGGCCGCGCTCGACAGGAGCGCGTCGAGGCCGCGGCCCAGTCCCTTCGGGCGGATCATGCGGTGGTCTCCGCGCGGCGGAGCATCTCGCCGGCGAGTGCCAGATACGCGAGTGCACCCTTGGATTGCGGCTCGAGCTTGAGCGCCGGAATGCCGTGCGACGGCGCCTCGGCGAGGCGCACGTTGCGCGGGATGATGGTGCGGAAGAGCTTGTCGCCGAAATGCCGCTCGAGCTCGGCGGTCACGTTGAGCGCGAGCGTGTTGCGCGGGTCGTACATCGTGCGCAGCAATCCCTCGATGTCGAGCGCGGGGTTCAGATGCGCGCGCACCTTCTTCAGCGTCTGCACGAGGTCGGACAATCCTTCGAGCGCGTAGTACTCGCATTGCATCGGGATCAGCACCGAGTGCGCCGCGCACAGGCCGTTGAGCGTGAGCAGCGACAGCGACGGCGGGCAGTCGAGCAGGATGAAGTCGTAGTCGCTCGCGACTTCGCTGATCGCCGAGCGCATCTGCGACAGCGCTTCGCCCAGCGCGTCCTTGAGGCGCGTCTCGCGCTCGGGCAGATCGACGAGCTCGATCTCCGCGCCCGCGAGGTCGCGGTTGGCGGGTACGAGGTCGTAGCCGCCGCTCGGCGAGGTCACGCGCACGTCGGCGATCTTGCGCTCGCCGAGCAGCACCTGGTACACGGTCGCCTCAAGCGTGCGCTTGTCGAGGCCGGAGCCGGTGGTCGCGTTGCCCTGCGGGTCGAGGTCGACCAGCAGCACCCGGCGCTTCATCGCGGCGAGGCTCGCGGCGAGATTGACCGACGTCGTCGTCTTGCCCACGCCGCCCTTCTGGTTCGCGACCGCGATGATGCGCGTCATGACGGCAGTTGCATCAGGACGAGACTGCGGGAGGCGTCGAGGCCGGGGACGGCAAGCGACGGCGTGGCGATCACAGTGACGTCGGCCGGCAGCTCCGCGAGCTCTTCGGTCGGATGCACGCCTTTCATCGCGAGCATCACCCCGCCGATGGCAAGGTGCGAACGCGCGGCGGCCACGAACGTCGCGAGATCGGCGAACGCGCGCGAGACGACCACGTCGAACGGCGCGTCGCTTGCGAGGTCTTCCACGCGCGAAGCCGCCGCGCGTGCGTTGCGCAAGCGAAGCTCGAGCGTGGCCTGGGTCAGGAACGCGGCCTTCTTGTGGTTGGGATCGACGAGGGTGACGTGCCAGCCCGGACGCGCGATCGCGAGCGGGATGCCGGGCAGGCCGCCGCCGGAACCGACGTCGAGCACGCGCAAGCCTTCGCGCACCGGCAGGTGCGGCAGCACCGCCAGCGAATCGAGCAGGTGATGCGTGACCATGCGCGCCGGCTCGCGGATCGCGGTCAAGTTGTACGTGCGGTTCCACTTGGCGAGAAGCTCGACGTAGGCCACGAGCTGCGTGCGCTGCACGGCGTCCAGCGCGAGGCCCAGCGCCTTCAAGCCGCGCGCGAGATCCGCGGTCAGATCGAGCGCGACTTCGCTCATGCCGCCGCTGCCCGTGCTTCGCGCTTCAGATGGACGAGCAAGAGTGAGATCGCGGCGGGCGTAATGCCGGAGATGCGCGCGGCCTGGCCCACCGTTTCCGGCCGGCCGGCGGCGAGCTTCTGGCGCGCCTCGTTGGACAGGCCCCGCACGTCGCCGTAATCCAGCGATGGCGGAATGGAGGTGGTCTCCTGCGCGAGTTGACGCTCTACCTCGCCTTGCTGGCGGTCGATGTAGCCTTCGTACTTGACCGACACCTCGACCTGCTCGGCCACCTGCGGGTCCGCAACCGGCGTCCCGGCAGCGGGCAACGTGTGCAGCGAGACGTAGGTCACGCCGGGACGACGCAATAAGTCAGTAAGCGCATACTCTCGTTCAATAGCGCTTCCTAACACACGTTCGGCATCGTCCCTCGTAACGCTGCCGGGAGTGAGGATCGTAGCGTCGAGGCGGGCGCGTTCCCGTTCGATCGCATCGCGCTTGCGGGTGAACGCCCCCCAGCGGGCATCGTCAACCACGCCCAGGCGCCGGCCATGCTCGGTCAGGCGAAGGTCCGCGTTGTCCTCGCGCAGTTGCAAGCGGTACTCGGCGCGCGAGGTGAACATCCGGTATGGCTCCGACACCCCGCGGGTGATGAGGTCGTCGACGAGCACGCCCAGATAGGCCTCGTCGCGGCGCGGGCACCACCCGGATTCGCCGCGCACCTGGCGCGCGGCGTTGAGGCCGGCGAGCAGCCCCTGCGCCGCGGCTTCCTCGTACCCAGTCGTCCCGTTGATCTGGCCGGCGAAGAACAGCCCGCGGATGGCCTTGGTCTCCAAGGTCGAGTGCAGCGCGCGCGGGTCGAAGTAGTCGTACTCGATGGCGTAGCCGGGGCGCAGGATGTGCGCGCGCTCGCAGCCGCGCATCGAGCGCACGAGGTCGAGCTGCACGTCGAACGGCAGCGACGTGGAAATCCCGTTGGGGTAGATCTCGTGGGTGTCGAGCCCTTCGGGCTCCAGGAAAATCTGATGGCTCTCGCGCTGCGCAAAGCGCACCACCTTGTCCTCGATCGACGGGCAGTAGCGCGGACCCACCCCTCGGATCACGCCCGAGTACATCGGGGAGCGGTCGAGGCCCGCCCGGATGATGTCGTGGGTACGCGCGTTGGTGTGGGTCACCCAACACGGGCGCTGGGCGGGGTGCATCTCGCGGGTGCCGAGGAAGGAAAATACCGGCGGTGGGTGGTCGCCGGGTTGCTCGGCAAGGACGGTGAAGTCGATCGTCCGGCCGTCCAGGCGCGGCGGGGTTCCGGTCTTAAGGCGCCCGACCGGCAGGGCGAGCTCGCGCAGCCGCGCGCCCAGGCGCTTGGCCGGAGGGTCGCCGGCGCGCCCGGCTTCATAGTTCTGCAGGCCGACGTGGATGAGCCCGGACAGGAAGGTGCCCGTGGTCAGCACCACGGCGTCGGCGTGGAAGACGAGCCCGATCTGGGTCACCACCCCCGTGACCCGCTCGCCGTCGAGCAGGAGGTCGTCCACCGGCTGCTGGAACAGGGTTAGGTTCGGCTGGTTTTCGAGGCGTCTCCGGATCGCCCGGCGGTACAGCACCCGGTCGGCCTGGGCGCGGGTGGCGCGCACCGCCGGCCCCTTGCTCGAATTCAGGGTTCGGAACTGAATCCCGGCCTCGTCGGTGGCGAGCGCCATGGCGCCGCCGAGGGCGTCGATTTCCTTGACGAGATGGCCCTTGCCGATGCCGCCGATGGAGGGGTTGCACGACATCTGGCCGAGGGTCTCGATGCTGTGCGTGAGCAGGAGCGTGCGTCGGCCCATCCGCGCCGAGGCGAGCGCCGCCTCGGTCCCGGCGTGCCCGCCGCCGACCACGATGACTTCGAAGCGCTCGGAGAACTCCATGATTCGATTGCAAAAATCGGGATGGCGACCTGGGCCGCGCGGAGCGTCGATTCTACCTCAACGAAGGGGAGTCCGGCGATCGTTTCACGTGGAACCGAGGGTTGGTTTCACGTGAAACCGTCGCGTATGCTCGGCAATATTATACTCACAGACTTCCACATAAGCTATTGACAATTCATTGTGTTCTTAGTAATTGTATAACAACATTAATAGCAACATTATGACCGTTGCGAACGCCTGATCCGAAACTCCGGCAGACCCTGCGCGATACGCTTCGGGGTTCCCGCGGAGCGACGTCTTCGCAGCTTGCGCGCGCTCTCGATGTGACGTCGCAGACGGTGCGCCGGCTGCTGGCGGAGTTACCGGCGTCCACCCTCCTGGTGGCGGGGCAGCGAAGCCAGACTCGCTACGCCCTGCGCCGGCCGCTGCGGGGGTCGCTGCAAGGCATGCCGCTTTTTGCGGTCGGGGCGGACGGGCACGCCGCAGAGCTGCCGACCCTGACGCCGGTCGAGCCCAACGGCACGCACCTTCCCATCGCCGGATCGACCTGGCCCGCGCCTCCCGAGTCGAAATCCGGATGGTGGGATGGCCTGCCGTATCCGATCTACGGCATGCGCCCCGCCGGCTACCTGGGGCGGCTGTTCGCCCGCGCGGAGCACGTGGCGCTGGCCGTCTCGGACGACCCGGAGGCATGGAGCGACGACGACATCCTCTGGGTGCTGTCCCGGCGCGGCGTCGACGTACCGGGCAACCTGATCCTCGGCGCGCAAGCGTACGACGCATGGCTGCGGGCGCGCGTCGCAGATCCGCAGCCCCTGTCGTCGCAAAGCCAACCGGAAGCCTACGCGAAGCTCGCGCTGCAAGCGGTCACGGTGGGAGGAGGCGGATCGAGCGCAGCCGGCGAGTTTCCCAAGTTCGCCGCACTGCGCGATCTACCCGACGCGACGACTCCGCACGTGCTCGTGAAGTTCTCCGGCGCGTCGGGGTCGACCTCCGAACGCCGCTGGGGCGACCTCCTGGTCTGCGAGCATCTGGCACTCGAAGCTGCGCGCAAACTTGCCGGCGTGAGCTCGGCTTGCTCGCGCATCGTCCTGCATGCGGGGCGCGTGTTTCTCGAAACCGAGCGCTTCGATCGCGTCGGGCTGCACGGCCGCTTGCCCGTGTGCAGTCTCGACGCCGTCGAACCCGCCTTCATCGGCTCGCGCGAGACCGCGTGGCCCGCGCTCGCGCGCCGACTGCACGAGTTGCGGCTGATCGAAGCCGACGTGGCCGCGGCAATCGAGCGGCTCTGGTGGTATGGCCGCCTCATCGCCAACACCGACATGCATCTTGGCAACCTCACTTGTCACGTCGACTCGCCGCTTCGCCTGGCGCCCGCCTACGACATGCTGCCGATGGCCTATGCCCCGCTCCCGGGCGGGGAGGTCGCGCCGCGCGTGTTCGCTCCCGACCTGCCGCATCCGGGGCAGCGCCCTGCCTGGCTGTCCGCATGCGAGATCGCCCTCGCTTTCTGGGTGGCCGCGGGTGCGGACGTGCGCATCAGCGAATCGTTTCGCGTGGTCTGTCGCGACAACGCCGCGCGCTTGCGCGATCTCGCGGATCGGGTCTAGCGCGAAATCCGCTTCGGATTCTAGGCTCCGGCAGGGATACCCCGGGCTGGCCCCTTTCGTGTCATCCCGAGCGAAGCGAGGGGTCCGCAGTTCGTAATCGCTACATCAATCCCGCTTCCTTGAAGTACTTCACCGCGCCAGGGTGCAACGGCGCCACGTTGCCCTTGAGTGCCTCCTCGCGCGTGAGCGAGGCGAGCGCGGGATGCAGCTTGCGGAAGTCCTCGAAGTTGTCGAACACCGCCTTGGCGATGGCGTAGGCGACGTCGTCGGGCATGTCCGCGCTCACCACCACGCTCGCCATCGTGCCGAACGTCGGTTGCGCCGTGTCGGTTCCCTTGTACATGCGCGCGGGAATCCGCGCTTTCGCGTAGTACGGGCGCTCCTTGAGCAGCGCGTCGACCGGCGGCCCCGCCACCGGCACGATCCGCGTCGCGCACGAGTTGGCTGCTTCGTGGACGGCGGGGTTGGGATGCCCCGCGACCAGCACGAACGCATCGACCTTGTTCCCGCACAGCGCGGGCGGATACTCGATGAACTTGAGCTCCACGGCCGCCTTGAGGTCGCCGCTCGACAACCCGAACGCCGCCAGCAGGACCTGCGCGGTCGCACGCGTCCCGGAGCCGGCCGGGCCGACGCCGACCCGCTTGCCCTCGAGGTCTGCGACACTGCCGATGTTCGCGTCCTCGCGCGCCACCAAGGTCACGAGCTCGGGATACACGCTGAAGAGCGCGCGCAGCTTCGCTTGCGGCGTGTCCTTGAACGGGCCCTCGCCTTTTTGCGCGTAGTACTGCACGTCGCTTTGCGCGATTCCCAGATCGAGGTCGCCGGCGAGCACGCCGCGGATGTTGGCGACCGATCCGTCCGACGGCTCCACCGAGCAGCGCAGCCTGTGCGCCTTGCGCGTGACGTTGACCATGCGGCAGATCGCGCCGCCGATCGGGTGGTACACGCCCATGGCGCCGGCGGTGCCGAGGGTGAGGGTCCGGCTCGCGGCTGTGGCGGGCGCCGCGGCGCAGGAAAGGGCAAGCCAAGCGACGATGGCGACGACGCGCTTCACGCGGCGAAGTGTAGCGCGCGACAAAAATGGCCGCCGGCGATCGCCGGCCCTCCTGGTATCGCTGGTGCGTGCCTAGGCGCCGAAGCGCGCGGCCAGGCGCTCGCGCTCGCGCGCAAGCGCCGGCGGGCACTTCTCGCCGACCTTCGCGAACAGCGCGTCGTGCGCCGCAAGCTCGGCCAGCCACTGGCCGCGATCCAATCGCGTGACTTCGCCGAAGCGCTGCGCATCGAACGTCGAGCCCGACCAGTCGAGATCGCCGAATTCCGGCACGAGACCCACCTCGCTTTCGCGCGCGTGCGCGCGCCCGCGGCTGCGCTCGACCATCCATTGCAGCACGCGCATGTTCTGTCCGAAGCCGGGCCACACGAACTTGCCCTCGCCATTCTTGCGGAACCAGTTCACGCTGAAGATGCGCGGCGGGTGCGCGACCGCCTTGCCCATCGCAAGCCAGTGCTTGAAATAGTCGCCGACGTGATAGCCGCAGAACGGCAGCATCGCGAACGGGTCGCGGCGCACCTCGCCCACCTTGCCGGTGGCCGCCGCCGTGGTCTCCGAGCCCATCGTCGCCGCCTTGTACACGCCTTCTTCCCAGGTGCGCGCTTCGCTCACGAGCGGAACGGTGTCCGAGCGGCGAGCGCCGAACACGAACGCCGAGATCGGCACGCCCGCGGGGTCGTCCCACGCGGGATCCAGCGACGGACATTGTGTCGCGGAGACGGTGAAGCGCGCGTTGGGATGCGCCGCCTTGCGGCCGCAGTCGGGGGACCAGTCGTTACCCTGCCAGTCCACGAGGTGCGCGGGCGGGGTCTTGGTCATCCCTTCCCACCACACATCGCCGTCGTCGGTCAGCGCCACGTTGGTGAAGATCACGTTGGCGGTGAGCGTGCGCATCGCGTTGGAGTTCGACTCGTACGAAGTCCCCGGCGCGACACCGAAGTAGCCCGCCTCGGGATTGATCGCGTGTAGATAGCCGTCCGGCCCGGGCTTAAGCCAGGCGATGTCGTCGCCGATAGTGGTTACTCGCCAACCTTCGTATCCGGGTGGCGGGATCAGCATCGCGAAGTTGGTCTTGCCGCAGGCGCTGGGGAATGCCGCCGCCACGTACGTCTTCTCGCCCGACGGCGCGGTGACGCCGAGGATCAGCATGTGCTCGGCGAGCCAGCCCTGGTCGCGGCCCATCGCCGACGCGATGCGCAGCGCGAAGCACTTCTTGCCGAGGAGCGCGTTGCCGCCATAGCCCGAGCCGAAGCTCCAGATCTCACGCGTTTCCGGAAAATGAACGATGTACTTGTGGTCCCGGTTGCACGGCCACGCGACGTCGCGCGCGCCCACGGCGAGCGGTGCGCCGACCGAGTGCACGCAGGGCACGAAGTAGCCGTCCACCCCCAGCACGTCGTACACCGCGCGGCCCATGCGCGTCATGAGCTTCATGTTCACGACCACGTAGGGGCTGTCGGAGAGTTCGATGCCGATGTGCGCGATCGGACTGCCGAGCGGCCCCATCGAGAACGGCACCACGTACATCGTGCGGCCGCGCATGCAGCCCGCGAACAGGCCGTTCAGCGTGCGCCGCATCTCGCCCGGAGCGACCCAGTTGTTGGTCGGGCCTGCGTCGTCGCGCGACTCGCTGCAGATGAACGTGCGGTCTTCCATGCGCGCGACGTCGGTGGCGTCCGAGCGCGCGAGGTAGCTGCGCGGACGCTTCGTCTCGTCGAGCTTGACGAGCGTGCCGCTTTCGACCATCTCCGCGCATAGGCGGTCGTACTCGGCATCGCTGCCGTCGCACCAGACGATGCGCTCGGGTTGGGTGAGGGCGGCGATCTCGCGCACCCACCCAAGAAGGCGCGGATGCCGGATGTACGACGGGGCGCCTACGGATGCGGCGAGTGTGGCGAACGATTCGATCTGGTTCATCGATGGCGGGGACATTGAGGAGGAGGATACGCCGACTCGCCGCGTGGTCCGGCTTGTCGCGGCGATGCGCGATTCTACCCGGTGGCCAGCCGCCGATGCACCGGTCGAGCGGCCTGACCAATTTGAAGGGGACGTTAATGGGGACGTACCCCTTTTCAAGGCGTTAATGGGGACGTACCCCATTTCACGTTTGAAATGGGGTACGTCCCCTTTTTGTGCGCTCGCGACGCGCGCGCGCGATCTTGGCGATCCACGGTCCGACCAGCAGCACGACGGTGATCGCGAGCAGCGTGGCGGAGATGGGGTGCGTGACGAACACCGTGGGGTCACCCTGGCTGATCGCGAGCGCCTTGCGGAACTGCGACTCCGCGAGCGGGCCCAGGATGAGGCCGATCACCGCGGGCGCCACCGGGAAGCCGTAGCGGCGCATGAGGAAGCCCAGCAGGCCGAACACGTACAGCGTGACGAGATCGACCACCGACTGGTGCAGGCTGTACGCGCCCAGCGTCGCGAACACGAGGATGCCGGCGTACAGGAGCGGCCGCGGGATCTCGAGCACCTTGACCCACAGCCCGATCAGCGGCAGGTTGAGGACCAGGAGGAGCGCGTTGCCGATGTACATGCTGGCGATCAATCCCCACACCAGCGCGGTCTGCGTCTGGAACAGGAGCGGTCCCGGCTGCAACCCGTAGTTCTGGAACGCCGCGAGCAGGATCGCCGCGGTCGCCGACGTCGGAATGCCGAGGGTCAAGAGCGGCACCAGCACGCCGGCCGACGACGCGTTGTTGGCGGCCTCGGGACCGGCCACCCCCTCGATCGCGCCCTTGCCGAATTCCTCGGGGTGCTTCGTGAGCTTCTTTTCCAGGGCGTAGGACAGGAACGTCGGGATCTCCGCGCCGCCCGCGGGAATGGTGCCGAAGGGGAAGCCGATGAACGTCGCGCGCAGCCATGCGGGCCACGAGCGCTGCCAGTCGCTCTTCGACATCCAGATCGAGCCCTTCATCTGCTCGATCTCCTCGACGAGGCGGCTCTGGTAGGCCGCGACGTACAGCGCTTCGCCCACCGCGAACAAGCCCACCGCGAGCACCACCACGTCGATGCCGTCCATCAACTCGGGCACGCCGAAGGCGAAGCGCATCTGCCCGGTCTGGTCGTCGATGCCCACGAGGCCCAAGAGCAAGCCCAGGAAGAGCATCGACAATCCGCGCACCGTGGACGAGCCCAGCACGGCGGCCACCGTCACGAACGCGAACACCATGAGCGCGAAGTATTCGGCCGGCCCGAACTTGAGCGCGAAGTCGACCACGATGGGTGCGAGCAGCGTGAGCAGAATCGTGGCGATGGTGCCGGCGACGAACGAGCCGATGGCCGAGGTGGCAAGCGCCGGTCCCGCACGTCCGCGCTTGGCCATCTTGTTGCCCTCGAGCGCGGTGGAGATCGAGGCAGACTCGCCCGGCGTGTTGAGCAGGATGGTGGTGGTCGAGCCGCCGTACATCGCGCCGTAGTAGATGCCGGCGAACATGATGAGCGCGCCGGTGGGGTCGAGCTTGGCGGTGAGCGGC
>JADLEZ010000221.1 GCA_020845855.1 Burkholderiales bacterium | reverse complement strand
TGCGGCCGTCGGTTCGTAGGTGATGCCGAGAGTACAGCTCGCGCCGGCCTCCAGCGTGATACTGCAGGTACCGGCGTTGATTCGGAACCGCGCGCCAGCGCCGCTGACAGCGACGCCCGTCGCCGCGGCCCCGCCGGTGTTGCGAAGCAGGATCGCCTGCGACGCGCTCGTGCCCACCGTGACATTTCCAAAGGCGACGCTTGCGGGGATTGCAGCCAGATTCGGTACGGGTGGTGGCCCGCCGGCTCCGCTCAGGCTCACCTCAACCGCCGGCCCTCCGGCGTGCGCGAAGGTAAGGGTGGATGTATCGATGCCGATGCCTGTGGGCGTATACGCAACGTTCAGGCTGCACGAGGCCCCCGCGGCGAGCGAGGTGCCACACGTGTTCGAGCTGACGACGAACTCCGCGGCATTGCCATTGGACAAAGTGAGCCCGTTCGCCGCGGCGTTGCCGGTGTTGGTCAGGGTGACGGGTTGCGGGGTGCTCGACGCGCCCGGTGCCACCGTGCCGAACGCGAGCGAGGTCGGCGACGCGGACAAGGAGGCGGCCGCCGCCGCCGTTCCGGCACCCGCCAGCGCGATCGGCATGGTGCTGCCGCCGCCGGTGATCGTGTACGTTGCGGAGACGGGCGCGGCCGCGCTCGGGCTGAACGTGAAGATCACGGTGCAGCTCGCGCCGGCGTTCAGGGTTGCGGCGCCGCACGTGCCCGCCCGGTTGAAACCAGCGGGCGCCGATGGAGACGCCATGTTGGCGGCGGCAGCCGTCCCGGTGTTGGATACCGTGATCGTTTGCGGCGCGCTGACCTGTCCTACGGTGACGTTGCCGAACGCGAGCGAGGTCGGCGACGCGGAAACGTTGGGCGCGGCCGGCGCGACTCCGGTGCCGCTCAGTGCGACTTGCACCGGCGAACCACCGTTGAACGTGAACGAAAGATTCGCACTGTCCGCTCCCGTCCCGTTCGGCGCATAGGTCACGCCGAGGCTGCAGGAAGCGCCCGCGGCCAGCGACGATCCACAGGTATTGGCGCTCACCACGAATTCGGCGGCGTTGCCGTTGGACATCGCCAGCGCGCCCGCGGCAGCGGCTCCGCCGTTGGTAACGGTTATCGTGCGGGGCGCACTCGACTGGCCGACCGTCACGTTGCCGAAGGCGTGCGATGTCGGCGACGCGGTCAGCGATGCGGCCGGCGCCGACACGCCGGTGCCCGACAGCAGAACGGGAATCGAGACGCCGCCGCCGGTGACCGTGTAGGTGGTGGTGTCCGTGACGGTGGCGGTGGGTGTGTAGGTGAAGACGAGCGTGCACGACGCGCCCGGATTCAGCGTTGCGCCGCTGCACGTACCCGACTTCGCGAACTTCGCCGGCGCGGCGGGATAACTCATGTTGGTGGCCGCGCCCGTGCCACCATTGGAGACGACGATGGTCTTCGCGGCACTGGTCACACCCAGGACGACGTTACCGAATGCGGCGGTAGTCGGTGAAGCGGACACGCTGGGCGTGGGGGCAGGAGGCGGCAGTGGAGTGGGGCCGGGCG
The DNA here is from genome assembly GCA_020845855.1 of Burkholderiales bacterium. Classification (GTDB taxonomy): domain Bacteria; phylum Pseudomonadota; class Gammaproteobacteria; order Burkholderiales; family Casimicrobiaceae; genus VBCG01. Next base: position 8,734 of record JADLEZ010000221.1, on the reverse strand, counting down.
GAAGGCCTCCGCCGTGCAGGTTTGCCGTGAGGAAATAATCGATCTCGGGCGTCACGCCCCACGGCAGCGGCAGCCCGTAGAAGCCGTATCCCGCATAGCCGTGCGTCAGGCCGTAGCCCTTGGCCTGCCATTGCTCGCGCCCGGCCTTGTACTTCGCCGCATCGACGACCGGGTCCGTCGGCAGCGCTTCCGAGACGACGTGCAAGCCGTCCTCGGCGGTGCCGAACAGCATCCGTCCGTGGCCAATGCCGACCGCGGACGAATAGGAACCGAGGGGCGGATTCATGCCCCTCACCTGCTCGCCGCTCTTGGTAGCGATCCAGTCGATCATCTTGCCGGTGGCGCCGTCGATCAGGATCGGGTAGCCGTAGTAGCTGTTGCTCCAGGTCGTGTACGCGATCATGCCGCGCGGGCCGAACGAGCCGTCGGACACCGCGATCTTCATGTACCGGCTGTTGTTGTTGATGTGATAACTCATCACCGAACCGGCGACGGTGGGGTCGCTGATCAGCAGGTTCTCGCCGGTGGCCAAGTTGATCTTGCGGATCGACTTGGACTTCACGCTGGCGTAGTAGAGCCAGCCGTCGAGGAGCGCCATGCCCTCGGGCTGCGTCACCGGGATGGTCTTCACCAGCGCCCCGGTGTCCATGTCGAACACCTTGATCGCGTTGTTCATCCGGTCGCTGACGTACAGCTCCACGCCCACCGCGATCACGTCCCACGGCTGGTTGAGACCGATGATGAACTCGGTCACCTTGGGTGGCACGGCGTGCGCCCGCGCATCGAACTGCAGCTTCAAGACGCGGTTGTGGTAGGTGTCGCTGATGTACGCGACCGGACCATAGATATGGGGCTTCTCGTTGCCTTCGCTCGGGATCGGCGCGGCCGTCTCGTTGATCCCCAGGGTGCGCGGGTCCCAGGCCATCCCCCACGGCTGCGCGAAGCCCCTGCGCCCGACCGGGATGCTCGACCAGTCGCCGATCAACTCCGCCGACGTCGGATCCTGCCAGTACGAGGCGACATCCTTGTGGCGGTACCCCGCGAGCGTCACCACCGTGCCGTCCGGCGTCACCTTGCCAAAGCGCCACGATTCGATGAAGTACACGTTGCCGCGCAACACTCCGCCGGGCGCCGCGCTGCCGACCTCGAGGTGGACCGGCGAGACGATGTTGCCCTTGCCGCGAGGGCCGTCCAGCATGGGCAGCAAGGGCTTGCCCTGCTCGAAGTCGAAGTAGAAGTAGTTCTCCCGATTCGCGGTCGTCCACACGCCATCCTTGGTCACCGCTGGCCGGTACAAATCGCCGGGGCGCGGCACTGCCAGCGAGGTGATCACCAGGTCCTTGCGGGCGGGAATCGCCGGATGATCCGGGAAGGCGCGCGCGGGATACGGCACGGTCACCGGCTCGAACCGGGTGGGCACCCACGTGGTCTGGTAGCGCCCCTGCCCCTCGAAGATGAGCTCGTGGCTCGCCGTCGTCACCGGCATCAGGGCGTGCGCCAGGGCGGACGCACCCTTGCGTACGTAGACGCCGTAATCGAGCACCGACCACGAAGCGTCGAGCCCCTGCACACTCGCGAGGTACCAGCCTTCGGCGAGCCCGCTCAGGTCGACGTCGAACGCCACCGCTTTGTCGGCCGCCTTGACGCTGGCCGTCGCCACGCTCTTGCCGTCGAACGTGAGCGTGAGGGCGAGATCGGCGCCAAACGGCACGCCAACCCCGCCTCTGACGAAGTCGTTCGTGAACAACCTCACCTTGTTGCTGCTCCCGCTCAGGATCACCGCGTGCTGCATACGCTCGTAACGGTCGGGATAGCTCATCCAGCCATTGAACACGAGTGTCTTGGCCATGTTGGGCGTGATGGTCGAAACCGCCGCCGGCATCGAGACGGGAGCGGCGGCGGCGTACCGGGGTGCAGGCAAACTCATGCAAAGCGCCAAGACCGCGAGGATGGCCAGGGGAAAGCGAATGGCGAAGCGAAAGGACAAGAACATGGATCGGTACCTCGACTGCCGGAGACGCGATATTATGACATCGTCATGGAAAAGATCTCATGCCGCATGCATTTTTTGTGACTTTATAGGTATTAGCCGACCCGATTCATGAGTAGTCGCGCATTTGGACAAAATGATCCGTCGTCAAGCAAATCTTGGGCCGAGAGCGATTCGGAACATGTACCCGACAAATTGAAGCGTCGAGCCGACAAGTCGTGGCGTGACGGTCGCCGCGTCACGGTTCCGGCAAGCGCACCGCCACGAGCGGCGGTTGCTGGACCTGCGCGATCGCCTACAACCCGATCGACGTGTACGGGCCGTAAGAAGGGAGGCGACGCGGGACCTTGCTACTTTCGTCCACCGGGCGTCGGGGCGCCGGGCGGGGTGGCGGGCGCCGTGCACACGCGCTTGACGCAATTCTTCGAGATGCACTCGTGCGGCAGATCGCACGCCGCGCCATTGGACTTGGGCGCAAGGCACCGGCCGCTCGCGCACCAGCCCGACGCGCAGTCCCGGTTCAGCGTGCAGGCCTGCGCTTCGCCCTTGCCCGCGACGCACACGCCGTTCACACAGCTCTTCGACAAGCAGTCCCGGCCGAGTCCGCACGACTGGCCGTTGATGCGCAACGTGCCGCAGGTGCGGTTGGTGCACACCTTCGCGGCGCATTGCGCCGCGGCCTCGCAGGCTTCGCCGTCGGCGCGCAGCGGGATGCAGCGCTGGTTGACGCAGGCACCCCTGGGACAATGCGTGTCCGCATAGCACTGCTGGCCGGACGCGGCGCCGGCGGCGAGCAGCAACGCAACCAGGATCAGCAGGTGAGGCAACGGCATGGGCACTCCGGTCGACCGATGACGGCGAGCGCGATCATTCACCGGATCGGCACCGGAGTAAAGCGCCGTCTGCGTATCTCGCCCGTGTTCCCTACCGGGTCCGCCGATTGCGCCCGACGTGGGTTCTCTGCGACACTCGTCGATACACAATCAGGGGAGACGCGGCATGTCGACTGCCGTACGACGGATCATGGTCGCGTTCGCGGCCGCGGTCTGGTGCGCGCTGGCCGCCGCGCAATCGGGAAAGCTCGATGCGGCGCTCACGGCAATGGCCGCGAGACCCGCGGACGCCGTGGCGAGCCGCGCGGTTCCCAAGCGCACGCACGCGGGCCGCGACCTCGTGCAGACCATCGTCCGCTTCGAAGGCAGCCTCGACGGCCTGCGCGAGCACGGCGCGGTCGTGCGCTCGGTGATCGGCAACATCGCCACCGTGGACGTGCCGGCTGGCGAGATCGCGGCCATCGCCGCGCGTCCGGAGATCGTCTACATGCAAGCGGCGCGCGCGCAACGCCCGCGCCTCGACGTAAGCGTGCCCGCGACGCGCGCCGACGCGCTGCGCACCGGCACACCGCAGAATTGGACCGGGGTCACGGGGCGCGGCGTGATCGTGGGCATCGTCGACGACGGGGTCGACTTCCGCCATCGCGATTTTCGCAAGGCGGACGGCAGCACGCGCATCCTCGCGCTGTGGGATCAGCGGGCGGCCGGCGCCTCCGGATCGCCGCCGGCGCCGTACGCATACGGCGGCGAGTGCACCGAAGCGATGATCAACCAGGCGCTCTCGGGTAACGCCGCCTCCTGCGCACAGCCTTCGAGCGGCGGTCACGGCACGCACGTCGCGGGCATCGCGGCGGGCAACGGCCAGGCCACCGGCAACGGCCAGCTCGCCTACCGGATGATCGGCATGGCGCCGGACGCGGACATCCTCGCCGCCAATTCGATCGCCAAGGGCATCACCTCCGACGCGGCGGTCCTCGATGGTATCGCATGGATGAAGACGAGGGCCGCGGCGCTCGGCAAGCCGCTGGTCGTCAACTTGAGCCTCGGCTCGTACTACGGCGCGCGCGACGGTACGTCGAACTTCGAGGTCGGGCTCGACAACCTCGGCGGGCCCGGCGTGATCCTGGTCGGCGCCGCCGGCAACGAGTCGGCCGATTCGATCCGCGCGACGGGGACCATCACCCAGGGCGGGACCGTGACCGTCGGCTTCAACGTGCCGGGCACGGTAACGCGGGGCCAGGTCGAGCTATGGTATCCCGGCGTCAACAGCTACGGCATCAGCGTGACCGGGCCGGGGTGCGAGGCGACGGCAGTGGTCAATCCGGGCGGTCCCGCGGCCGAGATACAGACGCCGTGCGGCCTCGTCCAGATCACGTCCACGGCACCCCAGGCCAACAACGACGACCGCCAGATCCTGTTCGTCGTTGCGTCGGGCACCTCACCGCTCAAGCCCGGCGCATGGTCGCTGACGCTCATCGGCAACACGGTCGCCGGCGGCAGCGCGCCGTTTTCCATCATCTGCGCCGACAACGGCGGCGATCTCACGTTCACGACCGACACCGCGCCAAACATCACCGAGATCCTGACCGACGTCGTGAGCGCGAAGCGCGTCATCGGCGTGGCGGCCTACACGACGCGCTACTCGTGGAACAGCGCCGCCGGGCCGTTCACCCGCGACCCTGCCTTCGGAGCGCTCACCGACATCGGCAACTTCAGCAGCCGCGGGCCGCGCCGGATGTGCAGCAACCCAGCCAAGTGCCCGGCCGTGATGAAGCCCGAGATCGCCGCGCCCGGCGCCATGATCCTGGCGGCCCGGGCGTTCGACACCTCGGACGCGCAGGAGCCGACCATCGTCGAGGCCGACGGCGTGCACGTCGCCTTCCACGGCACCAGCATGGCCACCCCGCACGTGACGGGCGCGGTGGCGCTCATGCTGCAGCAGAGCCCGACGTTGAGCCCCGAACAGGCCAAGCAGGCGCTGTTCACCACGCGGCAGGCCAATTCGTTCACCACCAGCCTCCCGACGTTCGACGCCGCCACGCCCGACATGCCCGCGAATCCGAATTACGCGTGGGGCTACGGCATCCTCGACGCCGCCGCCGCCGTGCGCTCCCTGCAGCCAGCCGGCTCGCCGGTGAGCGTGGTCGAGTATTACCATCAGGGCTTCGATCACTACTTCATCACGTGGGTGGCGGCGGAGATCGCGAACCTCGACAGCGGCGCCACCAAGGGGTGGGCGCGCACCGGGCAGTCGTTCAAGGTGTACCCATCCGCACAGGGCGGCACGTCGGCGGTGTGCCGCATCTACATTCCACCGGGCAAGGGAGATGGGCACTTCTTCGGGCGCGACGCCAACGAATGCGACGGGACCATGAGCAAGAATCCGGCGTTCATCCTGGAGTCGTCCTCGTTCTTCCACCTGTTCCCGCCCAACGCCGGCAACTGCGGCGCCGGAACGGTGGCCGTGTACCGCGTGTTCTCGAATCGTGCGGATGCGAACCACCGTTACACGACCGATCGCGCAACGAGGGACGAGATGGTGGCAAAGGGGTGGCTCGCGGAAGGCGACGGGCCGGATACCGTGGTGATGTGCGCGCCGCAATGAGTCCGGAGTTCCACAAGGAGCTCGAGCGGCAGCGCGGCTACCTCGTGCGCGTGGCGCGCCTGCAGCTACGCGACCCGGCGCTGGCCGAGGACGTCGTTCAGGACACGCTGACGGCAGCGTTGACCGCTCAAGAGGGCTTCACCGGCAAGTCGAGCGTCAAGACCTGGCTTACGGGCATCCTCAAGCACAAGATCGTCGACGCCATCCGGCGCAAGCAGCGCGAGCCGGTGGCCGTGAGCACGCTCGACGAGGAGGCCGACCTCGAGGACTTCGAGGGGCTGTTCAAGGCGAGCGGCGCGTGGCAGGCGCCGCCGGCCGAGTGGGGGGACCCCGAGCAGGCGCTGGCCCGGCGGGAGTTCTTCGACATCATGGAGTTATGCATGGAGAAGCTGCCGGCGAACACCGCCCGGGTGTTCCTGATGCGTGAGGTCATGGAGCTCGAAAGCGACGAGATCTGTAAGGAATTGCGGATTACCGCGAATAACCTCTGGGTCATTCTCTACCGCGCCCGGATGACCTTGCGCGAGTGCCTCGAGCAGAAATGGTTTGCCGCGGGCTCGTCGAGGGGGTAGAAAGCCCGGTCGCGCCATGAGAAACCCTATTTCACGATTCCTCGGACACCTCGTCACCTGCAAGGACGTGTCGCGCCTTTTGTCGCGCCAGCAGGAGGCGCCGTTGACCGGATGGGAGCGGATCCGGATGAAGTGGCACCTCGCCGTGTGCCGCATGTGCCGGGTCTTCGAGCAGCAGATGCGCTTCGTGGAGGAGGCGATGCGGCGGTACCGGCGGTAGGCGGTACCATTCGCGGCATGGAGCTCATCGTCAACGGCGCGCCGCGCCGCCTGGACCCACCTCCCGCGACGGTGGCGGAGCTCGTACGCGCGCTCGCGCTCGAAGGCAAGCGGATCGCGGTCGAGCGCAATGGCCAGATCGTGCCCAAGGGACTGTACGGGGCCACCGCGGTGGCGCCCGGGGACCGGCTCGAGATCGTGGCGGCAGTCGGGGGAGGCTAGGCAAGGGTCAGATTCGACTTTCGCTTTGCGGACGCGGCAGCACCACACTCGCACCAATCCGTGGCGCAGCAGAAAGTCGACTCTGACCCTACCGCGTCGGACTACGACCCTCCTGTCTTCGAAGCGTAAAATGCCTGGATGAACGCCCCCGCCGAACCCGTCGCCCTCGCCGATCCGCTGGTCATTGGCGACCGCGTTTACCGCTCGCGCCTTCTGGTCGGGACCGGCAAGTACCGCGACTTCGCGCAGACGCGCGAGGCGTTAGTCGCATCCGGCGCGCAGATCGTGACGGTGGCGATCCGGCGCACCAACCTCGGGCAGGACGCGAACGCGCCGTCGCTGCTCGACACGCTGCCGCCGTCCGAATTTACGTACCTGCCCAACAGCGCCGGCTGCTACAGCGCCGACGAAGCCGTGCGCACGTTGAAGCTCGCGCGCGAGCTGCTCGACGGCCACGCACTCACCAAGCTCGAAGTGCTGGGCGACGCCAACACGCTGTTCCCCAACGTGCGCGAGACGCTCAAAGCCGCCGAGCGCCTCGTCGCCGACGGCTTCCAAGTGATGGTGTACACCTCCGACGACCCGATCGTGGCGCGTGAGCTGGAAGCAATCGGCTGTGTCGCGATCATGCCGCTGGCGTCGCTGATCGGCTCGGGCATGGGCATCCTCAACCCGTGGAACCTCAAGCTCATCATCGAGCAGGCGAAGGTGCCCGTCCTCGTCGATGCGGGTGTGGGTACTGCATCGGACGCGGCGATCGCGATGGAGTTAGGCTGCTCGGGTGTGCTCATGAACACCGCGATCGCACTCGCCAAGGAACCGGTCCGCATGGCGCGCGCGATGCGGCTCGCCGTCGAAGCCGGGCGCGAGGCCTTCCTCGCCGGACGCATGCCGCGCAAGCTGTACGCGGCGAGCCCGAGCTCGCCGGCCGCCGGACTCATTTCGTAGGGATTACACCGTGGCGCCGTTCCTGCGTCATGCGGCAGGCGTGCTGCTCGCCGCGGCCGCGCTCGCCGCAGGCGCCGATCCGCTTTCGTCCCAGCGCGTGCGGGAGCTCTGCGCGAGCGCCGACGGCCCGGCGCACTGCGGCCGGCTCATCGAAGCCGAGCAGTTGAAGGCGCTGCCGGACCTCGCCAAGCGCGACGGCGACACGCTGACCGTGCGGCTCTTTCCCTCCGGCACGCGCGTGTTCGTCGACTCCGTCGCCACGACGGGCGAGAAGAGCTACTCGTTGTGGGACTACTGGAGCCCTGTGAACGCGGTGGTGCTGTTCGTGACGGCGGGTGACGAGCTCTCCTACGCCGTCCTGCAGCGCGCGAGCGGGCAGCTCACCGCGCTGCCGGCCGAGCCGGTGCTCGCCCCCGACCGCCAGCGCATCGTCGTCGCCGACGTCTGCGGCAGCAACTGCGCCAACGAAGTCACCGTGTGGCGGGTAACGCGGGAGGGGCTGCGCAAGGAGCTCGTCTACCAGGCGCCCGCGGGATGGTCGGACGTGACGGCGGCGTGGAAGGACGCCGACACGGTGGTGCTCGCGTACACGCCCGCGGGCGCCGCGGCAACGCGCACGGAGCGCAAGCTCTCCGCCCCCGACTGGAAGCGGCCGTAGCTGTGGAGCGGCCGCCGCGGCGGCCCGTGCGCAGCTTCGTGCTGCGGCAGGGGCGGATGTCCCCCGCGCAATCGCGCGCACTGACCGATTTCATGCCGAAGTACGGCATCGAGTTCACGGAACATTCGCTCGACTTCGCGGAGGTCTTCGGGCGCCGTGCACCCGTCGTTCTCGAGATCGGCTTCGGCATGGGCGAGACCACCGCGGCCATTGCCGCCGCGCAGCCCGATTACGATTTCCTCGGGGTCGAAGTGCATGGCCCGGGCGTGGGCGCGCTGCTCGCGCGCGTGGCGGCCGATGCGCTGACCAACGTGCGGGTGATCCGCCACGACGCGGTCGACGTGGTGGCGCACATGATCCCGGCGGAGTCGCTCGCCGGTATTCACGTGTTCTTTCCCGACCCGTGGCCGAAGAAGCGCCATCACAAGCGGCGGCTGCTCACCCCCGCGTTCGTGCACGCGCTCGCGCAGCGCCTTGGCCCTGGCAGCTACCTGCACGCCGCGACCGATTGGGAGGATTACGCGCAGGAGATGCTCGCCACACTCTCGGCCGAGCCGCTGCTCGCCAACACCGCGGACGGCTATGCGCCGCGGCCGGCCACGCGGCCGCGCACCAAGTTCGAGGCGCGCGGGGAGCGGTTAGGGCACGGGGTTTGGGACCTCTTGTTCCAAAAAGTAGGGTCTGACC
>JADLEZ010000220.1 GCA_020845855.1 Burkholderiales bacterium | reverse complement strand
TCTCGAAGGAATGCGCGAAGATGGGTTGCTCATTCCGGCTCCGTCGAGCTCAGTCCAGTACGTCGACGTTGCCGCCTAACCACGCGCTCAACCGGACCCGCGGGCACGTGGCTTCTTGCCATCTCTCGCAAATCAAGCGCTACCGCGAACGCGCAAGCTGCTTGAGGGTTCACGGTGCGGCGGCAAACGAGAAACAGCTCGGCTTCATGCCGATGCTGAAAGCCAACGACGAAATCATCCGCAAAGCGCACCAACACTACATCGCCGCGCGCCTGCTTGACGCGCCATCGCCGGACCCACAGGTCGAACACGTAGTGCAAGTAGAGGTTGGCCAGCAGCGGACTGACACTGCCGCCCTGCACCGTCCCCATCTCGCTTGGCGTTCGCTTACCGTCCTCCAGCACGCCCGAGCTGGGCCATTTCTGGATCAGCCGCACGACGCGCCGGTCCGCTACACGACGATGACAGTGTCTTTCGCCCGGAACGCGAGCGTAAGGCGTCACCGCCTCCCGCGGCCACTGCCACGCTGGTGGATCCAAGCACTTTGCAGCACATCCTGCGCAAGGTACGCCGCGGCTATTCTTGCGATATGGAACAGAAGCCAAGAACTCGATTCTTCAGGGGCAACCTCACTGCGCTAGAATCCGAAGTAACCATCTCCTGATTCCGCTTACCGACGGGACGCCAAATGGCAGGAAGACTCGCAGGCAAGGTCGCATTCGTCACCGCCGCCGGACAGGGCATGGGTCACGCCTGCGCGCTGCAGATGGCGGCCGAAGGTGCAACCGTGATCGCAACCGACCTGCGGCCCGAGCTCCTCGACGCCTTCAACGGGGTCGCCAACGTCACGACCCGCGAGCTCGACGTCCTCGATGATGCCGCCGTGCGCGCCCTGGCCGGCGAGTTGCCGCCGCTCGACGTGCTCTTCAACTGCGCGGGCTACGTGCATCACGGCACCATCCTCGACTGCGCACCGAAGGACTGGGACTTCAGCATGAGCCTCAACGTGCGCTCGATGTACATTGCGATCCAGGCCGCGCTGCCGAAGATGATCGAGCGTTTCGAGCAGTCCGGCCGCGGCGCGTCGATCATCAACATGGCTTCGGTAGCGGGCTCGGTCAAGGGCATCGCCAACCGCTTCGTGTACGGCACCAGCAAGGCGGCGGTCATCGGCCTCACCAAGGCGGTCGCGGCGGACTTCGTCCAAAAGGGCATCCGCTGCAACGCCATCGCGCCGGGCACCGTGGATACACCTTCGCTCGGCGACCGCATCAACGCGTTCGCCGACCCGGTCGAGGCGCGCAGGATGTTCATCGCGCGCCAGCCGATGGGCCGGCTCGCCAAGGCCGAGGAGATCGCGCCGATCGTGATCTACCTCGCCTCCGACGAGTCGGCATTCGCGACCGGACAGGTTTTTTCCGTCGATGGTGGCATGACGATCTAAATTGAATCTAGACAAGGAGAAGAAATGAAACTGGTTCGCTACGGTTCCCCGGGAAGGGAAAAGCCCGGTCTCATCGACGCCGACGGCAAGTTGCGCGACCTGTCGCGCAAGGTGAGGGACATCGACGGCGCCGCGCTCGCACCCGGGGAGCTTGCTAAGCTCAGGAAGCTCGACCCGAGGAAGCTGCCGCTGGTCAAGGGCAAGCCGCGGCTCGGGCCTTGCGTGGCGGCGCCGTCGAAGTTCGTGGCCATCGGTTTGAACTTCGAGGACCACGCGCGCGAGACGAATTCGCCCATCCCCACGAACCCGGTCGTCTTCTACAAGACGCCGTCGTGCATCGTCGGCGCTCACGACAACGTGATGATGCCGAAGGACTCGCAGGGTATCGATTGGGAGGTGGAGCTCGCGTTCGTAATCGGCCGCACCGCCCGCAACGTGGCCAAAAAGGATGCGCTGCGCTACGTCGCTGGCTACTGCGTGTGCAACGACGTGTCCGAGCGCGAGTTCCAGTTGAAGCGCAGCGGCACGCAGTGGAGCAAGGGCAAGGGTTGCGACACCTTCGGACCGCTCGGCCCCTGGCTCGTCACCACGGACGAGGTCAAGGACGTGCAGAGCCTCGACATGTGGCTCGACGTCAACGGCGTGCGCAAGCAGACCGGCAACACGCGCACCATGATCTTCACGGTCGCCGATCTCGTCGCCGACGTGTCGAACTACATGACGCTGCTGCCCGGCGACGTGATCACCACCGGAACGCCCCCTGGCGTCGGCTTGGCCAGCAACCCGCCGGAGTACATGCATCCCGGCGACGTGGTAACGCTCGGGATCCAGGGCCTTGGCGAGCAGCGCCAGAAAATCGTGGCGTTCAAGGGGAAGCGGTAGCCGCTGCCGGCGCGCCCGGGCACCCGAACGGCGGCAGCGCGACCGCGTCTGCGCTGTCGCGCGTCACAGCACCCCGCGGCGCGCGAGCGTGTGCATCAGCGCGCCCGCGCCGTAGGTCCAGGGCACGATGCGGTCGCAGGTGTTGACGCGATTGACGAGCGCACCGAGCTTCGACGTGGACACCGTCACGACGTCGCCGACGACGTGCGTGAAGCCCTGTCCGGGTCCGTGGCGATCCTTGGTCGGCGCGAACATCGTGCCGAGGAACAGCACGAGGCCGTCGGGGTACTGGTGATTCGCGCCGATCGCCTGCGCCACGAGGTCGAGCGGGTCGCGGCTGATCATCGAGATCGAGCTCGCGCCATCGAGCACGAAACCGTCGGGACCTTCCACGCGCATCGCGAGATCGCACCCGCGCACGTCGTCGATCGTGAAGGCGTCGTCGAACAGGCGGATGAACGGACCGATGGCGCAGGAGGCGTTGTTGTCCTTGGCCTTGCCGAGCAGGAGCGCGCTCCGCCCCTCGAAGTCGCGCAGGTTGACGTCGTTACCGAGGGTGGCGCCCACCGTCCGGCCGTGCGCGCCGACCGCGAGCACGACTTCCGGCTCTGGGTTGTTCCACTCGGACTTCGGATGAATGCCGATCTCGGCCCCCGTGCCGACCGCGGACATGGGCTGCGCCTTGGTGAAAATCTCCGCGTCGGGCCCGATGCCCACTTCCAGATACTGCGACCACGCCTTCTGCGCGATCAGCGCGTCCTTGAGGCGCGCCGCTTCCTCGGAACCGGGTCGAACGCTCGCGAGGTTATCGCCGATCACGGCGACGATCGCGCGGCGCACGCTCTTGGCCCTGGCCGGATCGCCGCGCGCCTGCTCTTCGATCACGCGCTCGAGCATGCTCGACACGAACGTCACGCCGGCCGCCTTGATCGCCTGCAGGTCGCACGGCGCCATGAGCCATGGCGTTGCGGCGGCGCGCCTGTCCTGCGCCGAATTGGCAAGCACGACGGCGAGCGGCGCGACGGTCGGCAGCCTCGCCGCGGCGCGGATCGCGGCCGCCGGGTCGGCGAGGTTCATGAGCGCGCTCGACGTCGGCGCGATGCTCGACGCGTCCACCAGGTCGTCGCCACGCACCGCAACCAGCACGGCGCCGTCGACGGCCGGCACCCAGGCGCGACCGACGAGCAGCGCGCGTTCGCGGTCGCAGGGAAGCGTTGCGGGAAGCGAGAGCATGCGTTCCATGGGAGAGCGAAGAGCATCCGGCCAACCAACCCAACCCGCACTATGCCAGAATTGCGACTCCCGCCTCACACCCCGACTTGGATGACGAGCCCCGGCACCGAAGCCGCCGCACAATTCCTGGCCGCCGCCCGCCGGCGCGGCACGCCGGGATCGCGCATCCCGGAAGCGTCGCGGCCGGGGAGTGTCGACGACGCGCTCGCGGTCCAGGCGCGCGTGACCGAGCTCCTCGGGCAATCGATCGGCGGCTACAAGTGCTCGGCGCCGAACGAGCTGCGGCCGGTGTGGATGGCGCCGATCTACGCGCCGGCGATCGGGTCCGGCCCGAGCTACGCGGTCGACGACAGCCGCGCGGCCGTGCAGATAGAACCGGAGGTCGCGTGGGTGATCGGCCGCGATCTCGCGCACCCCGGCTCCGACGACGACATCCGCAACGCGATCAGGGAAGCGCGGCTCGCGCTGGAAGTGCTGGGCTCGCGCTACGCCGACTACGGCAAACCCGAGATAGCCGCGATCGAGAACATCGCCGACAATCTGGCGAACCAGGGTCTGATCCTGGGGCCGATCGTGCGGGATCCGTTCGCGCGCAGGCTCGACGCCTTTCCGGTCACGGTGCGTGCACCGGCCGGTGTGGTCGTCGCGAGGGAGGGCAAGCATCCCGACGGGCATCCGTTCCCGCCGCTCGCGTGGCTTGCGCGCTTCCTCGCGCAACGCGGCACGCCGCTGCGTGCCGGCGCCGTAGTCACCTGCGGCTCGTACTGTGGAGCGGTCGAGGTGCCGTTCGACACGCCGCTGACCGTCGAGTGGGGCGAGCTTGGCTCGATGACGGTGACGTTGACCAGGAGATGAGTACGCAACCATGAGCTTGGCCGGCTTCGGCACGGTGGCGATCTGGCACGACCTCCTGCCCGAGGCGCGCGACGACTTCTACGAGTGGCACAACCGCGAGCACATGCCGGAGCGCGTCGGTATCCCCGGCTTTCGCCGCGGGCGCCGCTACGTCGCGATCAGCGGCTCGCCGGAGTACTTCAACCTCTACGAGGCCGACAGTCCGGAAGTCCTGTCCGGGCAGGACTACCTCAACCGGCTGAACGCGCCGACGGCATGGACACGGCGCGTGATCCCGTCGTTTCGCAACGTGGCGCGCTCGGTGTGCCGCGTCGCGTTCACCAACGGCGTGGGCAGCGGCGGCGTCATGCTCACGCTGCGCTTCGCGATCGACGAAGCGCGCCGCGAAAGCACGCTCGACGCGCTGCGCCGGCGCGTGCTGCCGCCGCTCGCATACCGCAAGGGCGTGGCCGGGGTGCACCTGTGCATCGCCGACGAGGCGGCGAGCAACATCGAGACCGCCGAGCGCAAGACGCGCGCGAACGCGACGCTGGTGCCGTCGTGGATCGTGCTGATCGAAGGCATTTCGGTGCCCGACGTCGACGGCGCGGCGGACGATCTCGTGCCGGCGCTGGCGGCGCACGGCGCGCCGCCGCCGGAGCGTGCCGTGTACCGGCTCGAGCACACGCGGCTCAAGACGCCGTGGGCGGCGGGATAGGAAGCCGGCCGATGGCCCTGGTCCCGCCCATCGAGTACGACGCTGCTTCACCCGCGGTGCGCGCGGTCTACGACGACATCATGGCCACGCGCAAGGTGCCCGCGGTCAACAACTTCTGGAAGGTGCTCGCGCACGATCCGGTGCAGCTGGCGGGCGTGTGGGCGCAGGTGAAGGCGGTGATGGGCGACGGCGCGCTCGACCCGCTGGTCAAGGAAATGATCTACGTCGCGGTCTCGGCGACCAACAACTGCGAGTACTGCATCCACTCGCACACCGCGGCGGCGAGCAAGAAGGGGATGACGCCGGCGATGTTCCACGAGCTGATGGCGGTGGTCGCGCTCGCCAACGCAACCAACCGCCTCGCCAACGGCTACCGGATCGACGTCGATCCGCAATTCCGCAATCCACTCGGCTGATGGTTCCCCCGTCGCTCGCCCCGCTCGCTGCCCGCCAGGCACATCGCGGCGGGCCGAAGCCCGCCCCACCGACATGAACGACGCCGCCCGCCGCGCCGCGCCCGACGCCGCGCTGTTTCCGGACCTCGATCCGTACGCGAGCGGGCGCATCGCGCTCGACCGCGTGCACACGATGCACTGGGAAACCTGCGGCAATCCCGCCGGCGTGCCGCTCGTGTTCCTGCACGGCGGTCCGGGCGGCGGCTGCCTGCCGCACCATCGCCGCTACTACGACCCGTCGTTCTGGAACATCGTGTTGTACGACCAGCGCGGCTGCGGGCGCTCCACGCCGCTCGCCTCGCTCGCCGACAACACGACACCGCATCTCGTCGCCGACCTCGAGCGCCTGCGCGAGGCGCTGCGAATCGACCGCTGGCTGGTATTCGGCGGCTCGTGGGGCTCCACGCTCGCGCTCGCCTACGCGCAGGCGCATCCGCAGCGGGTGCTGGGACTCGTTCTGCGCGGCATCTTCCTTGCCACCGCGCGCGAGATCGACTGGTTCATGCATGGCATCGGCAACGTGTTCCCCGAGGCGTGGCGTGCTTTCGCGTCGTACCTGCCGCCGTCCGAGCGCGGCACGCTGCTCGCGAGCTACTACCGGCGCCTGACCGATCCCGACCCGGCGGTGCACCTGCCTGCCGCGCAGGCATGGGACCGCTACGAAGGCGCCTGCTCCACGCTCCTGCCGCAGCCGGAGTCCGGCGCCAAGCTCGACAGCGACCAGGCCGCGCTCGCCATCGCCCGCATCGAGGCGCACTACTTCGTCAACGAGGGCTTCCTGCGCGAGGGCGAGCTCATCGCCGGGGTACCGCGCATTCGCCACCTCCCGTGCACGATCGTGCAGGGACGCTACGACATCGTGTGCCCGCCGATCACCGCCGACACGCTGGCGCGCGCCTGGCCGGAGGCGGAGTACGTCGTGGTGCCCGACGCGGGTCACTCGGTGCGCGAGCCAGGGATCACGCGGGAGCTGGTCGCGGCCGTGCGCCGCATGCAGCAGCGCGTGGCGTAGCTTCAGTCTCTGACGGCGTAGATGCGGAACATGAGCTCGACGTCGTCGCTCAGCATCGGCCACAGCGCGCTCATCCCGAAGTCGTCGCGCGCCTCCCAGCCGGTATCGACCGAAGCGGCGGGGAGGTCGAGCATGATGCTGCCCGCGCGCGCCGCGGGGTCGAACGCGAGCCTTCCGGTGAGCTGCACGAAGCGGCCTTTCGTGTGCATCACGCCGAAGTGGCCGATCTCGAACTCGGCGCGGGTCCGGTCGCCGTCGACGCGGTAGACCGCGGGCTCGGCCAACGTCGTCGCGGCGACGAGAGCCGCCGCGATCAGCCACCCCCGCCTCATTCGCTCACCGCCTCCACCGGTATCACGACGCGCACCTCGTCACCGGCGACGTTGGGCAGGCCGCCGGTCATGCCGAACTCCGAGCGGCGGATCGTCGCCCGGACTTCGGCGGCGCACATGGCGCGGCGAAGGAGAAGGTGCGTGCCGCAGTGGAAATCGGAGATCGAGAGCGCGACGGGCTTGGTCACGCCAAGGAGCGTGAGCTGCCCGTTCGCCGCAACCGGCACATCGCCGTCGAACACCAAATCGGTCGAGGTAAACCGCATCGCCGGGTACCGCTCGACGTTGAAGTAGTCGTCGCGCTTCAGCACGTCGTTGAGGATCCGCGACGACGTGGTGACCGAGGCGGTGCCGATCACCACGTCGATCGTGCCCTTTCTCGCCGCGCGGTCGAGCGTCACCCGGCCCTGCACATCGGTGAACCAGCCGCGCTGCAGGGACATGCCCATGTGGCGGACCTCGTACATCGGCGTCGTGTGCGTGCCGTCGAGCGAGTAGACGTCCTGCGCCGAGGCGGACGCGCAGGCGAGCAGCAGGACGGCGGCACCCGCGAATGTCGACGCCCTCATCGCAGCACCACGCGCACGCGCACGTTCACCTCGTCGGCGACCAGCGATGGGTCGGACCAGGCCCCGCCGCCGATGCCGAACGCGGAGCGCCTGATCGTGAACCGACCTTCGGCGACAGTGCTGCCGGCAGCATCCTTGTGCATCTGCATGGGCACCGTCACGTCATGGGTCGCCCCCTTGAGCGTCAGCGCGCCGGCAACCTCGTAGCGGCCCCCGCCCAAGTCCTTCACCGCCGACGAGCGGAACGCCGCGACCGGGAAGCGCGCGGTGTCGAACCACTCCGGCCGCCGCACTTCGCGCTCGACCTCCTCGCTGGCGAAGTCGATGCTCGCGAGGTCGACCTCGACGGACGCGCGCGCCTTCGCAGCCTCGCCCGGCCGGAAGTCGACGTCGGCCTTCCACTTGCGAAAGTGCCCTTCCGCGTTCGCCCCCATGAGCTTCGACACGAAGCGAATCTCGCTCTTCTCGTAATCCACACCCTGCGCGAGCGCCCCGCCGGCTGCAAAGGCGAGAACAGCGAACACGGCCATCAGGAAGCGCAACCTCGGCTCATTGCCATGACGTGCAGATGCAAAGCGTTGCCGTGTCGCCTCGCGCCGGCGACTCGCAATCGCTCGCCGCCCTTCGGGCCTCGCTGCTCGCGCCGTCACCACATCCTCCCGAGCAGTCCATCGCGATCGACCCATTGGTGCTTGACGGCGGCGGCGACGTGCACGAGAACGGCGCACGCGAGCGTCGCGTTGAGCGACTGATGCACCACGAGCAGCACCGCCGCGAGCGCCTTGTCCGTGGCGACGAGGTCCGGCAGCGGCACGAGACCCAGGTACACGACCGACACGCCGGTGGCCGAGCTGTACACCCAGCCCGAGAGCGGAATGACGAGCATCAGCGCGTACAGGAGCGCGTGCACCGCGCGTGCGGCGCGTACCTGCCAGGCAGGCATGGGCGGCATCGCGGGCGGCCTTGCCCGCACGCGCCAGGCGAGCCGCGCGGCCGCGACCAGGAAGACCGAGATGCCGATCCACTTGTGCCACGCGTAAAGCCGCAGTTTCGCCGGGGAAATCTCCAGTCCCGCCATGAACAGGCCGAGGCTCAACCCGCAGAACACGAGGAGCGCGCTGACCCAATGCAGCGCGATCGCCGTGCCCGAGTATCGCTCCTGCGCGTTCATCACCGGGCGATTCTGCGCGCAATTCCGCGCATCGCACCGCTATAATCCCGCGACGTGCAGCACGACTCGCAGCCGCCTTCGCTCCATGCACGGGCCAACAGCCGGGCCCGCGGGTTTGTTCCCGTAGCCATCCTGCTCGCCGCAGTGCTGTTCGCCCCCGTCGTGGGCGCGCAAACGCCCGCGACCGCCACCGCCGCCAAGCCGCGCCCCAAGGTCGGCCTCGTGCTCTCGGGTGGCGGCGCCCGCGGGCTCACCCACGTCGGCGTGCTCAAGGTGCTGCACGAGCTGCGCATCCCCGTCGACTACATCGCGGCCACCTCGATGGGCGCGATCGTGGGCGGCCTGTACGCGAGCGGCATGACGCCGGCCGAGATGCAGCGGCAGTTGGGTGCCGTGAGCTGGCCCACGCTCCTGTCCGACAGTCCCGAGCGGCGCGACGTCGGCTTTCGCCGCAAGGAAGAGCAGTCGGCGTTTCCGCTTGCCTTCGAGATCGGCTACAAGGACGGCGAGTTCCTGTGGTTCAAGGGCGCGCTGTCCGGGAGCAACCTCGAGCTCTTCCTGCACGAGCTCACCCGCAACGTCGACAACGTCGAGAATTTCGACAAGCTGCCGATTCCCTACCGCGCGGTCGCCACCAACATGGTGACCGGCCAGGAGGTGGTGTTCGATTCCGGGCGCCTGTACCAGGCGATGCGCGCGAGCATGTCGGTGCCGGGGATGTTCGCGCCGGTGGAGATCGACGGCCGTATCCTGGGCGACGGCGGACTGGTCAACAACCTGCCGGTCGACGTCGTGCGGGCGATGGGCGCCGACGTCGTGATCGCGGTCAACATCGGCACGCCGCTCATGTCGCGCGACCAGCTGCAGTCGGTGGTGGGCTTCGCGTCGCAGATGCTCAACATCCTGACCGAGCAGAACGTGCGCGCGCAACTCGCGTCGTTGAAGCCCACCGACATCCTGATCTCGCCGGACTTGGGCAACCTCAACTTCGTCGACTTCGCGGCAGCGCCCAAGTTCGTCGAGCTCGGCGTCAAGGCTGCCGAGGCCGTGCGCCCGCAGCTCCTCGCGCTGGCGGCGGATCCCACACAGTACGCGGCGTTCGAGCAACGGCTCAAGCTGCCGCCCGAAAGGCTACCGGAGAAGCTCGACTTCGTGACGGTGGAGGGCACGCACTACGCCAATCCCGAGGTGCTCGAAGACCAGATGCGGACCAAGCCGGACGAGCCGTTCAAGCTCGAGACGCTGGAGTCGGATCTCGCACGGCTGTACGGCCGTGGCGAGTTCGAGCAGATCGACTACCAGCTCGTCACCGTCGGCAAGGAGACCGGCGTCGTCGTCACCGTGCTGGAGAAGTCCTGGGGCCCCAATTTCCTGCGCTTCGGCACCTCGCTGTCCACCGACTTCCAGGGCGAGACCTTCTTCAACTTGATGCTGGGGCACAGGCGCGTCTGGCTCAACCGCCTCGGCCTCGAGTGGCGCAACGAGGCGATCCTGGGCAGCACGCGCCGCTACGCGACCGAGCTCCTGCAGCCGCTGACCATCGGCAACAGCCTGTTCGTCGCGGGCTACGGTTCCGTCCAGCGCGCGCCAGAGTTCATCTTCGACGGCGAGGTGCAGGTCGCCGAATACGACGTGCTGACCGAGACCGCCGGACTCGACCTGGGCTGGACCATCGGCACCTCCGGGGAGCTTCGCAGCGGCGTGAAGTGGGTCCACCAGCGCGGCGACCCGTCGGTCGCTATCCAGGCCTTCCCCACGATCAAGACCTGGGAGACGGGCGCCCGTGTCCTGCTGCGCTGGGACACGCTCGACCAGCCCTTCTTTCCGCGCAGCGGCCTGCGCGCGAACGCGGAAGTGTTCTACGGCTCGCGCACGAC
>JADLEZ010000219.1 GCA_020845855.1 Burkholderiales bacterium | reverse complement strand
GCGTGAAGCCGGGCAGCGAGCTTGCCATCACGGTCACGCCGAGTGCGCATCCCAAGTGCGAGCGCTGCTGGCACTGGCGGGCGGACGTGGGCGCCGATCCGGCGCATCCGCGGCTGTGCGGACGCTGTGTGGCGAATCTGTTCGGCAGCGGCGAGGAGCGCTCCTACGCATGAGCGCGAAAGCTAGTCCAGCGAATTGGTACCACTGGCTCTGGATCAGCGTCGCCGTGGTCGCACTCGACCTCGCCTCCAAGGCGTGGGTGGTGGCGCACTTCCGCGAAGGTGAAATGCTGCCGGTCACCGGGTTCTTCAGTCTGATCCTCGCCTACAACACCGGTGTCGCGTTCAGCATGGGCGCGGGCGACCACGGCTGGCAACGCTGGGTGTTCGCGGCCATCGCGGTCGTGGCGAGCGCGTTCCTCACCTGGATGCTGCGGCGCGGCGGCAGCCGTGCGCTGATGTGGGGGCTCGCGCTGATCCTCGGGGGGGCCGTGGGCAACCTGTGGGACCGGGTCACGCAAGGCCGCGTCACCGATTTCCTGCTGTTGCACTACGCGGGGTGGTCGTGGCCCGCGTTCAACGTCGCCGACAGCGCCATCACCGTCGGCGCCGCGCTGCTGATCCTCGACAGCTTTCGTGACCGGCCCGGCAAGCAAGCTCACGCGGGAGGGCCATCGCAGTGATCGACGTCGTCCTCGCCAATCCACGGGGCTTCTGCGCCGGTGTGGACCGCGCGATCGCAATCGTCCTGCAGGCGCTCGCGCAGTTCGGCGCGCCGATCTACGTGCGCCACGAGGTCGTCCACAACAAGTTCGTGGTCGACGACCTGCGTGCCAAGGGCGCGGTGTTCGTGGAGGAGTTGGCCGAGGTGCCCGCGGGGGCGACGGTCGTGTTCTCCGCGCACGGCGTGTCGAAGGCGGTGCGCGCCGAAGCCGACGCGCGCGGCCTGCGCGTGTTCGACGCCACCTGTCCGCTGGTCACCAAGGTGCACGTCGAGGTCGCGCGCATGCGCGAGGCCGGCCGCGACATCGTGATGATCGGCCACGCGGGGCACCCCGAGGTCGAAGGCACGATGGGACAGGTCGACGGCGGCATCCATCTCGTCGACTCGGTGGCGGAGGTCGCCGCGCTCGAAGTGCGCGATCCCGAGCGCCTCGCCTACGTCACCCAGACCACGCTGTCGGTGGACGACGCGGCCGCGATCGTCGACGCGCTCAAGGCGCGCTTCCCGGCCATCGTCGGGCCGAAGCGCGACGACATCTGCTACGCGACGCAAAACCGCCAGGACGCCGTCAAGGTGATGGTGCCGGCAGTGGACGCGGTCATCGTCGTCGGCAGCCCGAACAGCTCGAACTCGAACCGCTTGCGCGAGGTCGCCTCGCATCGCGGGGTGCCGGCGTGGATGATCGACCGCGCGGAGCAACTGCGGCCCGAGTGGGTGGCCGGCCGCTCCCGAATCGGCGTCACCGCCGGCGCTTCGGCGCCCGAAATCCTCGTCCAGCAGGTCATCGCGCGGCTGCGGGAGCTTGGCGCGCGCTCGGTCACCGAGCTTGCGGGGACCACCGAGTCGGTCGTGTTTCCGATGCCGCGCGGCCTGGGGGAAGGACACGTGAAAGCGCCGGAGGTTGGCCCCCGAAAGTAGGGTCAGACCGGTCAGACCCTACTTTTTTCGGCCGCGAGAACAAGTAAATAGGGTCTGACCCTACTTTCCGTCCCGCAGCCACGCCAGCACCGCCACGAACGTCACCACGCACAACGCCGCGGCCATGGCGGCGACCAGCCCGTGGCGTCCGCTCTCGGTCAGCGCGCGCACCAATGCCTCGCCAAAGTACAGCGGGGTGACGAGGGCCAGCCATTGCCGCGCTCGCCGCTGCCCGCGGGCAACTCCCGGCACCAGGATCGCGAGCGGCACCGCCTTGAGTGCCAACCAGCGCGCTCCCGGCAGCGGCGCGAGCCAGGCGCCCCACAGCGCTTGCAGCAAGGTGAGGGCGACCAGTCCGGCGACCGTCGCGCGCGCGGCGCTCAACTGACCGGCACGAACTCGTAGAGCTCGAAGCCGGGACCTTGCTCGACCAGCTTGGTCAGCACCGCGAAGCCCGTCTCGTTTCCCCGCCGCAGCGTGATTGCCTGCTCGAGGTTGAACGCGCCGGCCGGGACGATGATCTGCGCCGGAGGCGCCTCGCCGCCGGCGGCCTTGTCCTCCGGCAGCACCACCGCGGGCTGCAGCGCATTGGGCGCCGCGTCCTCGGCAGCGGCTGCGGCAGCTTCGGGATTGTCGGACAAGAGCTCGCAGCCGAACTCGAGGCCGCTGCCTTTGAGCGTGTTGCGGAACCAGCGAACCATGGCGACCTGCAGGCCGTTGCGGCCCTCGATGCGCAGCGCGACGAGTTCGCCGATGCGCAACGCCGCGGGCGCTGCGTCGGTCTGCCGCAGTGCATACCCAGCGGGGGTATGGTTGATGACCTGGCAGTTCGCCATCGGCGGCAGCCCGGTCGGCGGCCGGTTGACTGTAGCGTGCACGCCACGGCTGTATTGCCAGACGCCGGACAGGCCGGCGCAGGTGACCACGCGCGCCCGCGATGGCAGGCGGTTGAACTGGCGCGCCGGCGGGATCGCCCATTGCCGCAACAGGCGCTTGAGGAGCGTGAGGTACTGCAGCCGCGCGACCGGGTCGCGGCCGATGCCCGAGGGTACGTCGCCGCCGGCCTCGAGCGCGCGCAACTGCTCCTGGATCTGGAAGGCGAGGTCGAAGGTGAGCAGGAACAGCTTGCTGCCCTCGATCGAGCCGCCCTTGTTCGCCGAGAACGGCGGGAAGTCGTGTCCGACCGGGACGATCGCCACCGCCTTCGCCATGCGATGCACCGGCGCCACGTCGGTGAGCTTCGCCCAGTGCGCGTACTCCTGCACGTAGCGCAAGACGATCGTAAGCTGCCCCGGCAGGAAGCCGTACGGATTGGCGAGTGCCAGCAGCAGCGATTGGATGGTCAGCCGATCGGGGGTGGCTTCCGGCTGGTCGGCCGACACCGGCACGAGGTGCAGGTTGCGCTCGCGCGCGAAGGCGTAGATGAGGTGCGCGTCATGCCAGGTGCGCGGCGGCACTGGCGCATACGACAGGTAGCTGTTGACCAGGATGCGCGTCGTGCACTGCAGGCAGCGGTGCACGAGCGCCACCATGAGCCGCTGGCCGCCCAGGGAGATGCGCTTGCCTGCTTCGCTTGCGAGCAGGTGCTTGTAGGCGACGGCGAGTTCGCTCGCAAGCGTGAGCGCGGCCTTGGCCGCCTCGAGCGCGTCGCCGGACAACGGATGCGACGCCCGCACGAACTGCTTTTCGAGCTGCGGCCAGAGGTGGGTGGCAGCCTCCCAGTACTTTTCGGCGAGGTCGAGACGCTTGCCGTCGCTCATCGCCACCCGGTTGGTGGCCGCGAGGGCATCGCCGATCAGCCCCGCCGCCTCCGCTGGGGCCTTCCGCAGGACCTCGTCCAGCCACAGCACCACCTTGCGCAACCCGGTTTCGGGCGGGTTGCTCGGGTGGGAGTCGACGGCCGGCAGCGAAAGCGCGAGGGACATGGACCTTTCGGGCCCCGCCCGGGCGAGGGTAGGGCTTTCGGACGATTGTAAGCGAACGGGCTCGGCGCGCCCCTGCCCCGGTAGCGCGATCCATGCCAGTGCGATCAAACTTGGCGCAGAAAGTCGACGACCGGCTGGTATTGGTCGGGCGACAGCAGCATCGGTGCATGCCCGACCCCCGGCACCTCGACGACCGGCGGCCGGGGTCCGCGCTGCGCCATCTGCGCGGCGGTGGCCGGGGAGAGGAGGTCCGAGCGGGCGCCCCGCAACACCAGGGTGGGGCAGCGGATCGCGTCCCAGACCGGCCACAGATCGGGCGGCGCGGCGGCGCTGCGGAAGGCGACCGCAATGCCCGGGTCGTAGGTCAGCGCGTACCGCCCTTGCGCGTCCTGCGCCACGCTCGTGCGCGTCAGGTGCTCCCATTGCGCCTCGGACAGCGCCCCGAACGGCGCCGAAACCGCCCGGATGTAGGCTTGCGCCTCGGTGAAGGTGGCAAAGGTGGGCGCCAGGCCGACATAGTCGCGGATGCGCGCCAGCGCCGCCGGCTCGATGACCGGCCCCGCGTCGTTGACCACCAGCCGCGCCACCGGCGAGTTGGGCTGCGCGGCCATCACCATGCCCAGCAGGGCGCCCATCGACGTGCCGACCCAGGCCACGCGCTCGGCGCCGCTGCGCGCCACGAGCGCGGTCAGCGTCGTAAGGTAGGTGGGAAAGGCGTAGTCGTTCGGATCGGCGAGCCACTGGCTCGCGCCGCGTCCCGGCATGTCGGGCGCGAGCACGCGGTGCGTCGGCGCGAGCGCCTCGCCGAGAACGTCGAAATCGCGGCCGTTGCGCGACAGGCCGTGCACGCACACGACCACGCGGTCGTTGGCCGGATCGCCCCACTCGTAGTACGTGACGCGGTGGAAGCCGTGCGGGGACAGGCTGTCGAGCGTGCGCGTGCGCGGCGATGAGCGGGTGAGCATGGCCCATTCTGCCATGTGCGACACTTGCAGGCCTGCTCACCCAACGAAAGGTTGCCATGCCGCTGGGCCGTGTCGTGCTGTCGTTCGCATTGGCGCTCGCCGCGTGCGCCCCCGATGCCGTCAACAATCGCGCCGCGACCGGCTTCGACGGCTTCGTCAACCGGCTCCAGCGCGCGTGCGCGCCGCTGCAGTTGGGCGAGTACCAGCTCGCCGACCCGCTGATGGGTCGTGTCGGCGGCAACTCCTACGACTACTGGCTCGATCAGACCTCGCGGCTTTACTACCGCCGCATCGGCCCCGGGACCTATCGCGAAAGCCTCACCGCGTTTTTCGGCGCCGGCAACGACGGCACCATCGACTGCATCCTGTCCAACCTTCCGCAAAGCTAGCCGAAGTTCGCGGGCAGGAACGGTGCATGGTGCACGCCGCCCGCGAGGAACGTCGCCACTTCCTCGCGCCGCGCCATCGTATCGGCGTAGCCCAACGCCAGCAGCGCTCGGCAGAAGTCGCGGTCGAACAGGAGGTACGACATGAGATTGGCGCCGGTCCCGTGCGTGCTGCCCAGTCCTCCCAGCAGCGTCCCGACAGCGCTCGGCAGGCGGTGCGCGTAACCGAGCGCGAGGGCCCCCAGATCGCGCGACGGCGCGAGCACCAGCGCATCGACGTGGCCCACCGCGACGTCGCCTTGCGCGAGGCGCTCGGGCGCGATGAGGTCGACCAGCCGGTTGACGTGCACCATGCGTTCGATGTCGGCGGCGAGATTGTCGAGGAAGATCGTCGACAGCGCATGCCCCGCGGCTTGCGCGAACGACGGATAGCGGGAGGGCGGCGCGCCCGCCGGCACGTCCTGCCCGGTGAACTGGCCGACGGCGATCACGAGGACGCGCCGCGCACCCAGATTGAGCACGGCCGACAGCGGAGAGTGCTGGCGCACCGAGCCGTCCATGTAGAACTCGTCGCCGATTCGCCCCGCGGGGAACAGGAACGGAATCGCCGTCGTGGCGAGAAGATGCGCAGGTGAGAGCTTCGCGCGCTCGCCGCGCCGCCGCATGCGCCGCCATGGCGACAACCGGGGATGGCCCTCGAAGAACGACACGGCGTGGCCGGTGCTGTAACTCGTGGCGTTGATCACGAGCGCGCGCAGATCGCCGCGACGGATGTGGCCGGCCAGCCGCTCGAACTCGAACTGATGCGAAAGGAGCTGCGCGAGGGGGGCATTGTCGAGGAACGACGCCACCCCCGGCGGGGGTTGCGTCCCCATCAGCACGGAGGCGAGGAACTGCGCGCCATGCCGCATCAGCTCGGCGAAGTCCGTGCGATAAACGTCGCCCACCTGCACGTGCCGCCACCAGCGGGCGAGGCGCGCGACACCCCGCCGGAAGTCGTCGGCGTGCTGCGCGAGCGCCACCGCGTTGATCGCGCCGGCGGACGTGCCGCAGACGATCGTAAAGGGGAGGGCGCCGCGCTGCCGGTGGATGCGCGCGATCGCCCGCAGCGCGCCGACCTGATACGCCGCGCGCGCGCCGCCGCCGCCCAGGACGACCGCCGCGTCTTGCACTATCAGGTCGATGCAAAAGGCGTCCGAACCGTCCCCGAATGACGAGGAAGCGGCGTTGCGCCTTTTGCATCGAGGTTGATTCCAGGCGGTCGCCCTAGGGGCGGCCCGTCGGGCGACCGCCGGCAACAGCACGAAACAACGCGCGTTGTGCGTACACCCATGCCTTCGATCGCGTACTGCATCATGCGGCTATCGCGCTCTTAGTGTCCGGTCCAGGATCATCAGCATCGCGGCGGTCGCGCCCCAGATGTAGCGCTCGCCGTAGGGAATGGCCCAGAAGTCGCGGCGCAGCTTGCCCTGCATGCGGAAGTGGCGCTGCTGGTTCACGGGGTCGAGCAGGAAGGAGAGCGGCACCTCGAACACGTCGGCCACCTCGACCGGATCCGGCATCAGCGCGAAGGGCGGCTCCACCCAGCCGACCACCGGGGTCACGCGAAATCCGGTCACGGTCTCGTACGGCGCGAGCTCGCCCAGGATCGACACCCGGTCGCCCGGCAGGCCGACCTCCTCGCGCGCTTCGCGCAGAGCAGCCTGCGCGAGCGTGGCGTCCTCGGGCTCGACGCGCCCACCCGGGAAGGAGATCTGACCCGGATGGTCGGGAAGGTCGGCGCTGCGCTGGGTGAGCAGCATCGTCAGGCCGTCCGGGCGGTGGACGAGCGGCACCAGCACCGCCGCCGGCCTCACCTGGCCTTCGCGGCCGGGCAGGCGAAAGCCATCGCTCATGCCGCGCGCGCTGGCAGGCGCCGCGCGCGCGAGCCGCGCGCGGATCCAGGCCTTCTGGTCGGCAGGGGACAGCGAGAACAGCGCAAGCAACGTCGTGACCCTTGTTCTGGCGCGAGATTGTACCGCCCGGGAGCCATGGCACCCTGCGCCGATCTGCTACGCTTGCCACGAACTTCGCAGCGCCGTCAGGTTCGAACGCACATGCGCATCGCCATCCTCGCACTCCTCCTCGCCGCCGCGCCGCTGGCCGGCGCGGCTGGAGCCACGGACCCGTTCGCGGGCCACCCCCTCGTCGGCACCTGGCGCTTCTTCCTGCCCGACGGCAGTTGCGCCGAGACGTATCGGTTCCGCGCCGACGGCACCTCGCACGTGACGAGCGCCGAAGAGATCGCCGAAAGCGTGTTCGAGATCTCCCACAAGCCCAGCCCAAAGGGCTTCTACCTGTGGGTCGACACCATCGTGAAGGACAACGGCAAGAAGGACTGCGCGGGGCAGGTCACCGACGTCGGCCGCAAGACCACCAACTACATCCGCTTCGACCCGAGCGGGCAGCGCTTTGTCGTGTGCCGCGCGGAAAGCCTCGACGCCTGCTTCGGGCCGCTGTACCGGGTCGGCGGCGCCGCCATCTGAAAGCCGCCGGCGAGCCACAAGCCGCAGTGGACCCAGCCAACACGATCTACGTCCTCGCGCTGCTGGTCGGCGCCGTGATCGTCGTCGTGCTCCTCCTGCGTATCATGAAGGCGCGCCACCGCGCGCACGCCAGCACGCCGCCGGCCGCCACCGCACCCTGCGCGCCCGAGGAGGAGGAATACCTCGACTCCTCGCACATCCTGCCGGGCGGCACGGACGCCGCGCGTGTCGCGCAATCCCTGCGCCAGGGGAAAGGAAAGCCCAAGCCCAGGTAGTACCGCCTCGGTCCGCACGATCGCCTCACCCGGTTCGCGCGAAAGGTGTACGCTCGCGTCCACGGGTTAAATCGATTCAACCCGATCCTTCGGGGGAGCCACCATGGCGAAGCTCAACATCAACGGCAGGGTGCGCGACGTCCAGGTGGAGGGCGACACGCCGCTACTGTGGGTTCTCCGCGAGAACGTAGGGCTCACCGGCACCAAGTACGGCTGCGGCGTGGCGCAATGCGGCGCCTGCTCGGTGCACCTGAACGGCGACGTCGTGCGCTCATGCTCGATCCCGGTAGGCAAGATCAGGGCGAGCGACCGCATCGTGACCATCGAAGGCCTGTCGCCGACAGCCTCGCACCCGGTGCAGAAGGCCTGGCTCGCGCTCGACGTCCCGCAATGCGGCTACTGCCAGTCGGGCCAGATCATGGCCGCCGCGGCGCTGCTCGCGAAAAACCCGAGCCCGAGCGACCGGGACATCGACGAGGCGATGACCAACATCTGCCGCTGCGGGACTTACCAGCGCATCCGCGCCGCGGTGCATGTCGCGGCGCAGGCGATGCCGACGAAGCGCACCGCCAAGTCGGCGTAAGCGGAGGCGACCATGACGACGAAGCGCAAGGCTGGGGTCGCGAATCCGTCGCGGCGCAGGTTCGTGGTGTCCTCGGCGGCGGTGGGTGGCGGCCTCGCCATCGGCATGCATCTGCCGCTGGGCGCGGTAACGCCGGTCAAGGCGGCCGGCCCGCCGGTCGAGGTGAACGCGTGGGTGGTGGTGAAGCCCGACGACACCTGCGTCATCCGCATCGCCCGCTCGGAAATGGGGCAGGGCACGCTGACCGGCCTCGCGCAACTCGTGGTCGAGGAGCTCGAGTGCGACTGGAACAAGGTCGGCTACGAGTTCCCCACACCGGGGCAGAGCCTCGCGCGCAAGCGCGTGTGGGGCGAGTTCGGCACCGGGGGCAGCCGCGGCATCCGCATCTCCGAGGACTACGTGCGCCGCGGCGGGGCGATCGCCCGCGTCCTGCTGCTGCAGGCGGCGGCGGATCGGTGGAACGTGCCCGCGAGCGAGCTCACGGTGGCCAAGGGCGTCATCACCCACGCGCCCAGCGGACGCACGACGAGCTACGGCAAGGTCGCCGCGGCGGCGGCGCAGTTGACGCCGCCCGATCCGAAGAGCCTCAAGTTGCGCGACCCGCGCGAATGGAAGATCGCGGGCAAGCCGATGAAGCGCCTCGACACCGCGCAGAAGCTCGACGGCAGCCTGGTCTACGCCATCGACGTGAAGCTGCCGGGCATGCTGTGCGCCGCGGTGCGGCACTGCCCGGTGTACGGCGGCAAGCTCGTGAGCTTCGACCACGGGGCGATCGCGCGGATGCCCGGTGTCGTGCGCGCCGTGCGCGTGAACGATTCCGCCGTGGCGGTCGTGGCGGACACGTGGTGGCACGCGAAAAAGGCGCTCGACGCGCTGCCGATCGTGTGGGACGAGGGCGAGCACGCCACGCGCACGCAGGCGCAGATCGACGCGTTCCTGAAGGAAGGCCTCACCGCGCCCAACGCGTTCGCGATGACGACGGTCGGCGACGTGCCGGCGGCGATCGCGGCCGCACCGGTCAAGGTGGAGGCGTCCTATGCCACCCCGTTCCTCGCGCACGCGTGCATGGAGCCGATGAACGCGACGGTGAAGTACACGCCGCAGCGCGCCGAGTGCTGGGTCGCCACCCAGAACGGCGAGGCGTCGCTGGCCGCGCTGTCGGAGGCCTCGGGCCTGCCGCTCGACCAGTGCGAGGTCTACAAGACCGTGCTGGGCGGCGGCTTCGGCCGGCGCCGCACGCAGGACTACACGCGTCAGGCCACGCTCATCGCCAAGCAATTCCCCGGCACGCCGATCAAGATGATCTGGAGTCGCGAAGAGGACATGCTGCACGACTTCTTCCGGCCGATCTCGCAGGCGCGCCTGCAGGCCGGGATCGATAGCGACGGCAACCTGACCGCGCTGCACATTCGCGTGTCGGGCCAGTCGATCAACGCGTTCAACGGCGCGGCGATGGCCAAGGACGGCCGCGACACCCGCCAGCTCCAGGGCTACTACGCCGCGGCCGGCGACGCGCAGCTCGGTTACACGGTGCCGAATCTCCTCGTCGAGTACGCGATGCGCAACACGCACGTGCCGGTCGGCCCGTGGCGCGGCGTCAACACCAACCAGAACGCGGTGTACCTCGAGTGCTTCATGGACGAGGCGGCGCGCGCGGCGAACAAGGACCCGCTCGAGTTCCGCCGCGCGCTCATGGGCAGGCATCCCAAGCACCTGGGTGTGCTCGACGCCGCGGCCGAGAAGGCCGGGTGGGGCTCGCCGCTGCCGCCGGGCGTGCATCGCGGCATCGCGCAGTTCATGGGCTACGCGAGCTATTCGGCTGCGGTCGCGGAGGTGTCGGTGGCGCCGAACGGGCTGGTCAAGGTGCATCGCATCGTGCTCGCGCTCAATTGCGGGCATGCGGTCAATCCGGACCAGATCGCGGCGCAGGCGGAAGGGTCGGTCGCGTACGGCTTGTCGGCCGCGCTGTACGGCGAGATGACCGTCGACAAGGGTCGCGTGCAGCAGGACAACTTCCATACCTACCCGATCCTGCGCCTTGCCGAAATGCCGAAGGTGGAAACGGTCATCGTGCCGACTTTCGACTTCTGGGGCGGGGTGGGCGAGCCGACCATTTGCGTGGTCACGCCGGCGGTGATGAACGCGATCCACGCCGCCACCGGCAAGCCAATGCGCACGCTGCCGCTGCGCAACCCGGTGGAGGTGCTGGCGAAGGCATGATGGCGTGTGGGCGGGTCATCGCTGTCGCGGCGCTTATGATGGCAGCCATGGGCAGCATGGCGGCGGAATTCTCGGTGGTCGGCGACGCGGCCCCGCAAGCGCTGGCGGGGCCGGGCGACGCGGCGCGCGGCCGCGCGCTAGTCGCCGCGCGCGAGTCCGCCAACTGCGTGCTGTGCCACGCGGTGCCCGGCGTTCGCTTCGCGGGCGACCTCGGGCCGCCGCTTGCCGGTGTCGCAAGCCGGCTGTCCCCCGGGCAGTTGCGCCTGCGCGTCGCCGACATCGCGCGCGTCAACCCGGCGAGCGCGATGCCGAGCTATTACCGGACCGACGGCCTCGACCGCGTCGCGCCCACGTACGCCGGTCAGCCGATCCTCACCGCCCAGGAAGTCGAGGATGTGGTGGCGTATCTGGGCACGCTCCAATGAAGCGGCGCGCCATGCTCCAGGCAGCCGGTGCGCTCGCACTGATCCCGAGCATCCGCGTGCGTGCGGCCGACGCGCTGCCGCGCATTGCCGAGCTCGACGCGTGGCTCGCCGGCCGCGTGCCGCAGCTCACGCGCCTGAAAGTGGATCTGCCGCGCATCGCCGACAACGGCTTCGCGGTGCCGATGCGCATCGCGATGCCGGGACCGTTCGCGCCGGGCCCTCACGTGAAGGAAGTTCGCGTCTTCTCGGAAACCAACCCGGTGCCCGACGTCGCGGTGTTCGCCTTTGCCCAGCCGGTCGAGCGCGTCGAGCTCGACACCCGCATCCGGCTCGCCGGCACGCAGCACGTCGTCACCGTGGCCGAGATGACCGACGGCGGCCTGTATGCGAACGCGATCGAGGTCGTGGTCACGCTGGCCGGCTGCATGGACGGAACATGAACCCCCACGCTCGCGACAACAGCAAGAGCGTCGCTCGCTGCCCCCGGAGGGGGCGCAGTCAGTCCCTCGGGGCGGCCCTTCGGGACTGACGAGGATGGACGCGCGCATCAGCGTTCCGTCGAAGGTCGTTCGCGGCGAGCCGTTCGAGGTGCGCCTGTCGATCCGCCATCCGATGGAGACCGGGTATCGTACCGACGACGTCGGCCGCTCCATCCCGCGCAACGTCATCCGTACGCTGACCTGCCGCTACAACGGCGAAGTCGCATTCCGCGCGCAGCTTTCCTCCGGCATCGCGGCCAATCCCTACCTGCGCTGGTTCGTCACCGCGCGCGACTCCGGGGAGCTCGTCTTCGAGTGGGTCGACGACGCCGGCGTGCGCGGGAGCGGTCGCGCGGCGGTGAACGTCGTCTAATGCTGCGGCTTGTCACGTGCGCCACGCTGGCTTTCGCGGTGGCGGCCATTGCACAGGAGCGCGGCATCCCGTTATCCGAGTTGAAGTCCGGCATCGCCTACGCCGGCGCCGACGTACGCGCCATGCAGGCCGACGACGAGGCGAACCCGGCGATGCTCTGGGTCCAGCGCGGCGAGGCGTTGTGGCGGGAAGGCTGCGCCGCCTGCCACGGCGAGGCGCCCGCGTCGATGCGCGGCGTCGCCGCGCGCTATCCCGCGTACGACGCGAACGCGCAGGCGGTGGTCGACCTCGACGGGCGCATCGAGCGCTGCCGCACCGGCAACGCGAAGGCGGCGCCGTTCGGCCGCGAATCGGAGTCGCTACTCGCGTTGAGCGCGTACGTCTCCTACCAATCGCGCGGCCTGCCGCTGCAAGTCACGATCGACGGTCCGGCACGCGCGGCGTTCGACCGTGGCGAAGCGTTCTACCGGCAGCGGCACGGGCAGATGAACCTCGCCTGCACCCAGTGCCACGACCGCAACTACGGCAAGCGTCTTTACACCGAGACGCTGAGCCAGGGCCACCCCACCGCGTTTCCCGCGTATCGCCTGGAGTGGCAGGGGGTCGGCTCGCTTTCGCGGCGCATCCGCGCATGCCTCTTCGGCGTGCGTGCGCAGATGCCTGCGCCCGGCGCGCCCGAGCTCGCCGACGTAGAGCTATACCTCGCGTGGCGCGCGCAGGGGTTGCCGCTGGAGGCGCCGGGAGTCAGGCGATGATGCGCGTGGTCACGGCGCTGCTGGCCTTCGCCGCCTTCGCCGCGTTCGCCGACGAGCTGCCCGAAGGGTTGCGCACCGATCGCGACTTGCGCGGGGCGTATCGCGCCGCGCTCTGCGACCGCGCAGACGTGACCGCCGACCTGTGCGCCCGCACGTTGCGTAGCTACGCGGGCGAAACCCCAGCGCCCACGCCGCGCCCCGCCGACCCGTCGCGCTATCGGCTGCTCTTCATTCCGGGATTCCTCGCCGCGTGCTTCGACAGCATCCGCTCGTTCGAGGACGTGATCGAGGTCGCGCGCAAGCAAGGCTACGCGGCGCAGCTCCTCGACGTGGGCGGGCGCGACGGCGTGCGCGAGAATGCACGGCGCATCGGGCAGCAGATCGGGAAGCTCCCGGACGACGGGCGGCGCCTCGTGCTCATCGGCCATTCGAAGGGCGCGGTGGAAGCGCTGCAGATGCTCGTGGATCACCCGGAGTTGGGGGCACGCGTCGCGGGGGTGCTGAGTGTCGCGGGAGCGCTGCAGGGAAGCCCGCTCGCTGACGACGTCGCGCCGATCGCGCCGGCGCTCGGGCTCCTGCCGGTGGGCCATTGCCGGCGGGGCGAGGGCGCGCCGATTCGCGACCTGACCACCGGCGAGCGCGCGCGCTGGTGGCAGGAGGAGGCACCGAAGCTGACGCGGCCCCTGTATTCGCTCGTCGCCTTGCCCGACCTCGACCTCCTGTCGGCACTCGTGGTCCTGCCGTCCGCGAGCCTGTCGCGGCACTCCCGCGACAACGACGGGATGCTGCTCGCACGCAACCAGGTCGCGGCGGGCGGATATCTCCTTGGCGTGGTCAATGCCGATCACCTGACCGTCGGCATTCCCTATCCCGGCGATGCGTGGGTATTCGCGTTCCGCAAGGTCGACTTCGCGCGGACGCAGGTCATCCTCGCCGCCATCGACGTGATCGCTGCTCGTGATTGAAGTGGCCAACCTGAAACCCGAGGAGGTCGCGCTCGCGATCGACTGGGCCGCCGCCGAAGGCTGGAACCCGGGGCTCGACGATGCGCGCGCGTTCGCCGCGGCCGATCCCACGGGCTTTTTCGTCGGGCGCGTCGACGGCGTGCCGACCGCCACCATCTCGGTCGTGAAGTACGGCAGGACATTCGCGTTCCTGGGGCTTTACATCGTCAAGCCCGGCGAACGCGGCAAAGGCTACGGGTACGCGCTGTGGCAGGCCGCGCTCGCGACCGCCGCCGGGCGCAACGTGGGCCTGGACGGCGTGGTGGCGCAGCAGGAATGCTACCGCCGTTCCGGCTTCGCGCTCGCGTATCGCAACCTGCGCTATCGCGGCGTGCGCGGCGCGGCGGCGCCGCTCGACGCGCGTGTCGTACCGCTGTCGTCCCTGCCGATCGCGGAGGTCATCGCCTACGATCGCGCGTTCTTCCCGGAGGAGCGCAGCGCGTTCCTGCGCGCGTGGTTGGCGCAGCCCCATGCGAGGGGACTCGCGGCGTTGCGCGACGGCCGTATCGCGGGCTATGGCGTGTTGCGCAAGTGCCGGCAGGGGTACAAAGTGGGTCCGCTATTCGCGGACGACGCGAGCCTTGCCGAAGCCTTGTTCCAGGCGCTGTCGATGTACGCGCCCGAGGGTACCGAGCTGTTCCTCGACGTGCCCGAGCACAATCGTGCGGGCGCGGCACTCGCCGAGCGCCACGGCATGGGGGTCGTGTTCGAAACGGCGCGCATGTACACGGGCTCCGCGCCCAAGCTGCCGCTCGCGCGGCTGTTCGGGGTGACCACGTTCGAGCTGGGCTGAAGGGTCTGATAGCGCATCTTGACAGCATTCATTGCCCACATCATGATGCCCCAATGCGAACCACTGTGACCCTGGACCGGGACGTCGAGCTGCTGATCCGCGAAGCGATGCATCGTTCGCGCAAGTCCTTCAAGGAAACGCTCAATGCAGGCCTGCGCGCAGGCCTGCGGACCGGCGCGGGCGGCAGAACGAGCGCGCC
Organism: Burkholderiales bacterium; assembly: GCA_020845855.1. Taxonomy (GTDB): domain Bacteria; phylum Pseudomonadota; class Gammaproteobacteria; order Burkholderiales; family Casimicrobiaceae; genus VBCG01. The sequence continues at coordinate 4,546 of JADLEZ010000219.1, read as the reverse complement.
GTTCGTCGTCAAGGCCCGGCCCCTGGGACTTCGCGCGGGCTTCGAGCCGGCCGGGTTTAACCGCCTTGCCGACGAGCTGGAGGCCGAGGCTTACGCGAAGTCGGCGCGGCGAGCGCGCAAGCGGTGATCGTTCCCGACGTCAACCTCCTGATCTACGCCTACGATCCGGACTCGGCTTTCCACGCCAAGGCATCGGCATGGTGGCAGGATTGCCTTTCGGGTGACGAAGCCGTCGGGATGGCATCCGTCGTCGCCTTCGGCTTCCTCCGCATCGCCACGAACGCCCGCGTATTCGACAAGCCGATGACTGCGAGGGAGGCGGCCAGGCACGTCCGCTCATGGCTCGGCCGGCCGATGGTTCACGTTCTCGACGCACATGGCGAGCATGTCGCGCAGGTGCTGCACATGCTGGAATCGCTGGGCACCGCGGGAAATCTGGTGACCGATGTTCAGATCGCCGCACTGGCGATCGAGAACAACGCCGTCGTGCACTCGGCCGACATCGACTTCGTTCGCTTCCCCGGTCTTGCCTGGTACAACCCGATCACCGGCGCCCGCAGCCCGCGCCTGCGGCGGCGATAGCGGCCCGGCCGGCACGGTCCGACGACTGCGGGGGCCAGACGGACGCGACCGGGTAGAAGAATCCGAGCTATGGAGTGCTTCTGGTTGCGCGCAAAGCCGCCTCGACGACCTTCATCATGCCGGAGTGAAGGGTTCCTAACTTCGGAACCTGGCCGTGGTTCGAGTTGGGCGGAACATCAAAGAATGCGCCATCCCAAGGTAAGAGAAGCGTTTTGGCCAGATCGAATTTGGTGTCGTAAGAGAGTCTCGCCAGCGCGTATGCCGCTGCTTGCTCCCGTTTGCGAATGGCAAATTCACCAGCGCGTAGCCGTCCTAATCCTTGAGACGTTCCGTAGGCTACTACCACTTCGATTCCGTCCGACCGCTTTGTCACGTTGAGAATAAGTCCCGGTCGAGGTTTGGGACCGGGTTTGTCGCGAGACTTCTCTGGAAATCGACACCAAACAATATCGCCGGGTTCGGGGGCCGGCCACATCGTGGTTGCCTCCTAAACCTCTCCTAAACCAGCGATTTCTTGCTCATGACCTTGCCCTTGGGTAACCGGGTCTTCGCGGTCTCTTTCAGCCACGCAAGATACGGCGGCGAAAGCGGCCCGTCGTCTGCCTCATAGGTAGGTAAGACCTCCTTGGCAAATCGAGAGATGGCAAGGTGAATGACCATGGTCTCGGTTGTGTCCAGCTCAGCCGCGAGCGCTTTCAGCGTCTCGCGCGTCACGCCGTACGGCGTACTCTTGACACGGAATTTCAGAAGCAATTTGTCGCTCACAACAACAACCTCCTTCAGCGTCGATGGTATATACTTACTATATACCTTCGCCTGTGTCAATGCTTCGGTATCCGCGCTTACGACGCATGACTGTAGTGTTCGAAACCGCGCGCATGTACACCGGCCCCGCGCCCAAGTTGCCGCTCGCGCGGTTGTTCGGCGTGACGACGTTCGAGTTGGGCTGAGGGACGCCGCTACGCGTTGCTGCCGGTTTGCGCCACAATGGCCGCTGATTCGGCACTCGGCGGAGTCAGTTATGCCCGTTCACGCGCCTCGCCTGTGGGCACTCACGCGCAGGTTCGTTTGCGCGTCGGGTCTGTATGTTGTTGCCGTGACCGCCGCCGCGACCCCTTGGTCGCTCGATATGCCGAATTCGCCGCCACCCGATGCCGCACCCCCGCTCGAGCGCATCGTGGAGGATGTGTCGGTGGTGATTCCGCGGAACCAGAAGGCTGAGGAGGCCTTGGGTGTTGCCTTGTTAAGTGGCTTGGCGGCATCCAAGCTCGGCGTCGAACCGCTGGGCAAAGCTACCAACACGCCGCCGGCCAAGGACGCCGTGGCCGACGGCACACCGGTGCGGCTGCCGATCAAGTTCACCGGCGACTGTGGGGGCCAGACGGATATCACGATGACTCCGGATGGCAGGTTCATCTACATCGCGGCCTTCGGCGAGATCTGCGCCTTCCGGATCGACTACCAGGCGAAGGTGGCCAACCCGGTCCCCGGCATGCCGTTCAAGGCGGCGACGCAGACGGACTCGATCGCCCTCGACCGCTCGGGGGCGTACCTGTACACGGCGAACTACGCCGGCAACAGCGTCTCCGCGTTCGCCCTCGATCCGGCGACCGGGGCGCTGAGGCAGGTGCCGGGGTCGCCGTATTCGGTCGGCAAGGAGCCGTTGAAGGTGGTGGTCGACGGCTCGGGGCGGTACGTGTACGTGGCCAACCGCTCGGGCAATTCCATCTCGGGATTCCGCATCGACATCGAAACGGGAGGATTGACACCCGTTCCCGGATCGCCGTTCGCCGCGCCGGAAGGCCCGTGGCCGATGGCCGCCGATCCCAAGGGCAGGTACCTGTTCGTGAGCGGCTCCGGCAACGTGCAGGTGTTTCGGATCGACGCGGCGACCGGCGCGCTTACCGCAACGGGGCCGCCGATGTCGCCGTATGCATACGGCCTGGCCGTCGATCCCACCGGCCGCATCGTCTATGCCACCCAGTACGGCGACCCGGCTAACGTGGTGGCGACGTATGCCATCGGACCGAGCGGCGCGCTCACGCCTCTCGGCACTCCCGTGGCCGCCGACCAGTACGTGGAGGAACTCGCGGTGAGCCCGTCGGGCGCCAACGTCTACGCGGTGAAACTCGCTCAGGAAGGCAGCCTTTTCGGCTACCACGCCGATCCGGCGACCGGAGCGCTCACGCCGATCGCCGGTTCGCCGTTTCCGATGGGGCAGAACCCGTACGCGGTCACCACCGTCGGCAAGATGCCGACCGTTCCGCTGTGGTCGCTCGTGGGCGCGCATTTCGGCAGGCCGATCGCGGTCGGCGGCGGACGGCCGCCGTATGCGTTCGCGGTCACCAGCGGCACGCTACCGCCAGGACTTGCGCTCGACGCCGCGACCGGCTTCCTGAGTGGGACGTTCACCACGCCGGGCGCGTACGACTACGGGGTGCAGGTCACCGACAGCGCGGGCGCGAAGGCGACGCGCAGCTTCACCTTCACCATCCAGGCGGCGCCCGCGCCGGCGATCGGCACCGCGATCGAGTTCCACAACCAATCGCTCGATCACTACTTCATCACGCACGTCGCCGACGAGATCGCCAAGCTCGACGCCGGTACCGTGATCAAGGGCTGGGCACGCACGAGCAAATCGTTCCCGGTCTACACGGCAGCGAAGGCCGACACGTCACCGGTCTGCCGCTACTACATTCCGCCGGGGCTCGGCGATTCGCACTTCTTCGGCCGCGGCAGCGTCGAGTGCAACGCGACCGGGCAGAAGAATCCGAGCTTCGTGCTGGAGGACCCCGCGTTCATGCACATGGTGCTCCCGGCGGCCGGGGTATGCCCCGCGAACACGATCAACGTCCATCGCGTGTTCAGCAACCGCCCCGACGCCAATCACCGCTACATGACCGACAAGGCCACGCGCGACGCGATGGTCGCGCAGGGCTGGCTCGCGGAGGGCGATGGGCCGGACCTGGTGGTCATGTGCGCACCGGCCTAGCCGGTATCCTATGGCGCCTTGCTTCGCAGAGTCTTCCCATGCTGCTCGCGCATTCGCCCGATCCGGTGTCATCCCGAGCGCAGCGAAGGATCCGCTTTCGCGTCGAGTCAGCGAGTTGCGTAACGCGGATCCCTTGTCACCTTCGCTCCGCGGGATGACACAGCTGGATTTCGCGCGTGGAATTGCGGCCCCATCAGAATCAGCGCGGGACCGGTCACCGCGTCGCCGGCCAAGCGCGGCAGGTCCACGAGCGTGGTGTAGCGGATGCGCTGCTCCGGCAGCGACGCGCTCTCGATCACTGCCACCGGCAGCCCCGGCGCCTTGCCGGCGTTGAGCAGGGTGCGCGCAATCCGTTCGGCTTCGCCCGCCCCCATGTAAATCGCACCCGCATCCGCCGCCGCGAGCCCCGCGGCCCACGTGCCGTCCGGTTCCGCGATACCCACTCGGGGTGTCGCGAACGTGATGCTGCGCGCGGACCCGCGCTGGGTGAGCGACGTCTTCAGTTCCGCCGCGGCTGCCAGCGCTGCTGTGATGCCGGGCACGACTTCGCACGGGATGCCGGCGGCTTCCAGCGCGGCGATCTCTTCCTGCGCGCGCCCGAACAGCATCGGGTCGCCGCCTTTGAGGCGCACGACCACGCAAAAGCGGCGCGCGGCGTCGACCAGGCGCGTGTTGATGAACGGCTGCGCGGTCGAATGCCTGCCGCAGCGCTTGCCGACCGCGATCTTCTGCGCACGCTGCGCAAGCGCAACCGTTTCCGGATGCACCAGCGCGTCGTGGAAGACGATGTCCGCGTCCGCGAGCAGCCGCGCCGCGCGCAGCGTCAGGAGATCCGGCGCGCCGGGGCCGGCCCCGACGAGATAGACGGTCCCGCTCGCCGCAGGGGTGTCGCGGCCGCTGGCGGTCATGCCTGGGCCTCCGCCCGCCGCCGGAACCACGGCGTGCGCGACTGCGTGAGCTGGTAGCCGTCGG
>JADLEZ010000218.1 GCA_020845855.1 Burkholderiales bacterium | reverse complement strand
CCGACGCGGGCAAGCTCGCCGAGCCGCGCGGCTGGCCGGCGGTGGAAGCGTGGTGGGAACGCCGCCTGTCGGAGATCGCGGCCGAGTTCCGCGACGGGGTTGCGACGGTCACCCCGCGCGATGCGCCGGCCTGCTGCCGCGCGTGCCGCCTGCAGGCGCTGTGCCGCATCGGCGAGCAGGAGACGTCCTCGTGAGCGAGCGCGACGCGCAGCATCGGCGGCTGGCGCTCGATCCCGCGCGGTCGTTCCTGGTGCAGGCGCCCGCGGGCTCGGGCAAGACCGAGCTTTTGATCCAGCGTTATCTCGCGCTGCTCGCGATCGCGAAGGATCCGCGCCGCGTCGTCGCCATCACGTTCACCCGCAAGGCCGCCAACGAAATGCGCGAGCGCGTCGTGCGCGCCCTGCGCGACGCGCGTGACGCCGCACCGGTCAGCAAGCCCCACCAGGTGCTCACCCGCGAGCTTGCCGGCAAGGCGCTCGCACGCGCGGATGCGCAAGGCTGGTCGATACTCGACTATCCCGCGCAGCTTGGCATCGGCACCATCGATTCGCTGTGCGGACGGATCGCCCGCCAGGCGCCGCTCTCGAGCCGGCTCGGCGTGGCGCCGCGGCCCGTCGACGATCCGCGCGGCCTGTTCCTGGAAGCAGCGCGCGCCACGCTGGCGAGCGCCAGGGGCGACAGCGGGCGATGGCGCACGCTGCTCGCGCGCCTCGACAACGACGCCGAGTCGCTGGTGAGTTATCTAGCCGAGCTCCTCGCCAAGCGCGACCAGTGGTTGCGCCACGTCGTGCGCCGCGACACGGTCGAGTGGCGCAGCGAGCTCGAATCGCTGCTGCGCAAGGAAGTCGAGCGCGAACTCACCCTCGCGCACGAGGCCTTCGATGCGTCGCTGCGCGCGCTGCTCGCGGAGGTCGCGCTGGGCGCGGCGCAGTTCCTCGCGCGCGACCGCGTTGCCCTCAACCCGTGGCTTGCCCACTGCAGCGCGCATGCATCGCTGCCGCCGCCGGCGGCGGCGCAGCTTGCCGTCTGGCGGGCGCTGGCGGACTGGCTGGTGGTGAAAAGCGAGCCGCGGTTTCGCAAGCGCATGGACCGCCGCGACGGCATCCCGCCGGCGAATCTCGACCGCACGGGGTTGCGGGCAAAGTGCGACGCACTGTTCGCGCGGCTTTCCGCCGAGGCCGGGCTTGCCGCTGCGCTGTTCGTGCTGCGCGAGCTGCCGTCGCCCGCCTACGACGACGACGCGTGGGCGGCGATCGAGGCGCTGCTCGAGATCCTGCCCGAGGCCGCGGCGCAGCTCGAAGTCGTGTTCGCCGCTCGCGGCACGGTCGACTACGCGTACTTCACCCTGGCCGCGCTGGACGCGCTTGGCGATGCCGACGCGCCGAGCGACCTCTTGCTGCGTCTGGACCTCGCCGTCGATCACTTGCTGGTCGACGAGTTCCAGGACACCTCCGATGCGCAGTACCAGCTCCTGGACAGACTCACGCAGGGTTGGACGCCCGGCGACGGGCGGACGCTGTTCGCGGTCGGCGACCCGATGCAGTCGATCTACCGGTTCCGCGACGCCGAAGTGCGGCTGTTCCTGGCCGCGCGCGAATGCGGGCGGATCGGCAACGTGCCGGTGCAGTTCCTCGAGCTCGGGCGCAACTTCCGCTCGCAGGGACATCTCGTGGCGTGGGTGAACCGCGTGTTCCCGTCGGTGCTCGCGCCGCGCAACGACCCGTGGAGCGGGGCGGTGAGCTTCGTCGCGGCGGCGGCCGCGCATCCGGAGAGCCACGAGGGACCGCCCACCCTCGACTTGGTCGACGATGGCACGCAGGAAGCGCAGCGCGTGGTCGCCCGCGTGCAGGCGGCGCTGGCGGCGGGTGAGGGAGACGTCGCGATCCTCGTGCGCGCCCGGGCCGATCTCCTGCGCATCCTCCCCGCGCTGCGCGCCGCCGGCATCGCCTTCGCCGCGGTCGAGTTGGACGCGCTGGCCGACCGCCAGGCGGTGCGCGACTTGCTGTCCCTGACGCATGCCCTCGTGCAGCCCGCGGATCGGCTGGCCGCCCTGTCCGTGCTGCGCGCGCCCTGGTGCGGGCTCGTGCTGGCGGATTTGTTCGTCGCCGCCGGCGCGCTCGACCCCGGGCTGCCCGGACTGTTCGCAAACACCGGCGCGCTCGCCGCGCTGAGCGAGGACGGCCGCGCGCGGCTCGATCGCGTCGCCGGCGCGCTGCGTCCCGCGTTCGCGGAGCAGGCACGCGCACCGCTTGCCGACCGCGTCTATGGCGCGTGGCTCGCGCTGGGCGGGCCGGCGACGGTGGCCGAGGCGCTCGACCTCGCGGCCGCCGACGATTACTTCGCGCTGCTGCGCGCGAGCGAAGCCGCCGGCGACATCGCCGAATGGCCGGCGTTCGTGGACGAGCTCGCGCGCCGGTTCGCGACGTCCACACAGGACGTGCGCGCGCGGGTGCAGGTGATGACGCTGTTCAAGGCCAAGGGTCTCGAGTTCGACACGGTGGTGCTGCCGGGCATCGCCGAGGCGCGCGGCGGCGCCGACCGCGACCTTCTGAAGTGGCGCGTGCGCGAGGGCGGGTTGCTGATCGCGACCCTGCGCGCGCGCGGCGGCGGCGAAGACGCCGTGTACCGTTACCTGCAATGGCTCGCCGACGAGGAAGGGGAACACGAGCTCGGCCGCATCCTGTATGTGGGCGCCACCCGCGCGCGCCGGCGCCTGCATCTCGTGGCAACCGCACGCCGCGACGACGCCGGCGGCTGGAAGGAGCCGGAGAAGGGCTCGCTGCTACGCAAGCTGTGGGACGCGCTCGCGGCGGAGCGAGGCACGCCGCCGGACGTAGCGCCGCAAGCCGACGACACGCCGCGCGAATCTCCGCCCTTGCGCCGCCTGCGCTCCGCGTGGCAGCCGCCGGCGCTGCCGCCGGCCGCCCCCGCGCCGCCACCGGTGTCACCGGTGACGCCGCCGCCGTTCGAGTGGGCGCACGCGACCGCGTCCGCCGTGGGCACGGTGAGTCATCGCTTGCTCGCCCAAGTCGCGCGCGAGGGCCTGCCTTCGTTCGATGACACGCGCATCGCCTCGCTCGCCGCGCGCGTGCGCACCGAGTTGATCGGCGAAGGTGTGGAGGCGGGCGAGCTCGCCGGCGCGACGGCGAGCGTGATGGCGGTGCTGCGCGCGATCCGCGGCGACCCGCGCGCGCGCTGGCTGTTCGACTCCGCGCACGCCGAGCAGGCGAGCGAATGGGCGCTCGCCGGCGTGGATGCCGGCAGCGTGGTCCACGTCACCCTCGATCGCAGCTTCGTGACCGGCGGCGTGCGTTGGATCGTCGATTTCAAGACGGGACACCACGAAGGCGCGGGGACGGAAGCTTTTCTCGATCGCGAGCGCGAGCGCTACCGGGAACAGCTCGAACGCTACGCACGCATCGTGCGCGCGCTCGATCCGCGCCCGATCCGCCTCGGCCTTTATTACCCGCTCGTGCGCGACGGCTGGCGCGAGTGGCCGTTCGATCCTCCGGGCACGCAGCCGTCCCTGTTCTAAATGCGATAGAATTCAAGTCTTTAGATACTCTCCCACGGCCTTGCACCTGCGCATTTTTCGCGGACTCCCGGCCCGCGCCGACGGCCCGATCGCGCTGTCGATCGGCAACTTCGACGGTGTCCATCGCGGCCATCAGGCGATGCTGCTGCGGCTTGTCGAAGCCGCGGAAGACTTGCGCCTGCCCTCCGCGGTGCTCACCTTCGATCCGCACCCGCGCGAGTTCTTCGCCAAGGAGAAGGCCCCGGCCCGGCTCATGCAGCGGCGGCCGAAGCTCGACGCATTCCGCACGTTCGGCATCTCGCGGGTGTACGTCGCGCGCTTCAACGCCGAGCTCGCGGCGCTCACACCGGAGGCGTTCGTCGACGACGTCCTGGTTCGCAAGCTCGCCACGCGCTGGCTATTGGTCGGCGAGGACTTCCGCTTCGGGAAGAACCGCGCGGGAGATCTCGCGTTCCTGCGCGCGCACTCGAAGGCGTTCAGCGTGGAAGCGATGCGCACGGTCGACATCGGCGGGGAGCGCGCGTCGTCGACCGCGGTGCGCGAGGCGCTCGCCGCCGGCGACCTCGATCGCGCGACGGCGCTGCTGGGACGGCCGTATACGCTGGTCGGACGGGTGGCGCACGGCGACAAGCGCGGCCGCGGCTTGGGCTTTCCCACCGCCAACCTGCCGCTTAAACGCAAGCCCGCGCTGTCCGGCATTTTCGCGGTGCGCGTGCACGGTGTTGGGCCTTCGCCGCTCGCCGGTGTGGCGAGCCTCGGCGTGCGCCCGACCATCGCCGCCGGATTGCAACCCGTCCTGGAAGTCTTCATCTTCGACTTCGACCAGTCGATCTACGGCCGCCGGGTTGCGGTCGAGTTCCTGCACAAGCTGCGCGACGAGGAGAAGTACGACGACCTCGACGCGCTGACGAGCCAGATTCGCGCCGACGTGGCGCAGGCCCGCGACTTTTTCGCGAATGCAACCGTGTAACGACGATGCCCGACGATCCGAGAACCGACTACAAGGCGACACTCAACCTGACCGACACGCCGTTCCCGATGCGCGGGGACCTTGCGCGCCGCGAGCCCGCCTGGGTCGAGGAATGGCAGCGCACGAAAGTTTACGAGGCGATTCGCAAGGCGGCGGCCGGACGCCCGCGCTTCGTGCTCCACGACGGCCCGCCGTACGCCAACGCCGACATCCACATCGGGCACGCGGTGAACAAGATCCTCAAGGACATCATCGTGAAGAGCAAGGGCATGGCCGGCTTCGACGCGCCGTATGTCCCGGGCTGGGATTGCCACGGCATGCCGATCGAGGTGCAGATCGAGAAGACGCACGGCAAGAACCTGTCGGCGGCCGAAACGCAGCGCCTGTGCCGCGCCTACGCGACCGAGCAGATCGGCAACCAGCGCGAGCAGTTCAAGCGCCTGGGCGTACTCGGCGACTGGGACAACCCGTACATGACCATGGCCTTCGGCAACGAGGCCGACGAGATCCGCACGCTCGGGAAAGTGCTGGAGAAAGGCTACCTGTATCGGGGCTTGAAGCCCGTCAACTGGTGCTTCGATTGCCAGAGCGCGCTCGCGGAAGCCGAAGTCGAGTACGAGGACCGCGTCGATCCGGCGATCGACGTGGGCTTTCCGCTCGACCCCGCGGAGCGCGCCAGGCTCGCCGCCGCGTTCGGGCGCAAGGATCTGCCGGCCGGCGAGGTGTACGCGGTGATCTGGACCACCACGCCGTGGACGATCCCCGCCAACCAGGCGCTCAACGCGCATCCGGATCTTGTCTACGCTCTGGTCGAAACACCGCGCGGTCTGCTCGTGCTCGCGCAGGATCTTGTCGTGACGTGCCTTGCGCGGTACGGCCTCACCGGCACGGTCATCGGAACCGCGCCAGGGGCGGCGCTCGAGAAGATCGCGTTCCGCCACCCGTTCTACGACCGGCACTCGCCCGTGTTCCTCGGCGAGTACGTGACCCTCGACCAGGGTACCGGCATCGTGCACTCGTCTCCGGCGTACGGTGTGGAGGACTTCCAGTCCGCCCGCCGCTACGGCATGAAGGACGACGAGATCCTGAACCCCGTGCAGGCGGAGGGCCGGTTCGCGGCGGAATTGCCATACTTCGGCGGCCTGTCGATCTGGAAGGCCAATCCGCTCATCGTGGATAAGCTGCGGGAGGTGGGCGCGCTGTTCCATGCCGAGAAGTTCAGCCACAGCTACATGCACTGCTGGCGGCACAAGACGCCGATCATCTATCGCGCGACCACGCAGTGGTTCGCCGGGTTGGACGACGTGCCGGGCTACCGCGGCGTGAAGCCGGCGGAGTCCCTGCGCGAGACCGCCTTGCGCGGCATCGAGGCGACCACGTTTTACCCGTCGTGGGGCAAGGCGCGCCTTTCCGGCATGATTGCGCACCGCCCGGACTGGACGCTGTCGCGCCAGCGCACGTGGGGCGTGCCGCTGCCGTTCTTCGTCGACCGCGAGACCGACGCGCTGCATCCGGACACCCCGGCGCTGCTGGAGCTCGCCGCCTCGAAGGTCGAGCACGGCGGCATCGAGTCGTGGTTCGAGGCGACCGGCGAGGACTTCGGCGTCGACGAGAAGCGATACCGCAAGCTCACCGACACGCTCGACGTCTGGTTCGACTCCGGCGCGACCTTCGAGACGGTGATGGGCGGGCCCGACGGCCGCAAGACCCGCGTGGGCTCGCATTCGCAGCAAACCGGCTTCCCCGCCGACCTGTACCTCGAAGGCTCCGACCAGCACCGCGGCTGGTTCCATTCCTCGCTGCTCGAGTCGTGCATGCTCCACGGCGTGCCGCCGTACAAGGCGCTGCTGACCCATGGCTTCGTGGTCGACGGCGAAGGCAAGAAGATGTCGAAGTCGAAGGGCAACGTGGTGTCGCCGCAAAAGGTGTCGGACACGCTGGGCGCGGAAATTCTGCGCTTGTGGGTGGCCGCCACCGATTACTCCGGCGAGCTCAACATCAGCGACGAGATCCTCAAGCGCGTGGTGGAAAGCTACCGCCGCATCCGCAACACCCTGCGCTTCCTGCTGGCCAACACCTCCGACTTCGACGCCGCGAAGCACGCCGTGCCGGTCGCGGAACTGTTCGAGCTCGACCGCGCGGCGCTCGCGCAGGCGCAAATGATGGCGATGGCGGTGGAAGCGGACTACGCGCGCTACGAGTTCCATCTCGTCGTGCAGCGGCTGCAGACGTATTGTTCGGAAGACCTGGGCGGGTTCTATCTCGACGTGCTGAAGGACCGCCTCTACACCACGGCGGCGGGCAGCCGCGCGCGGCGCTCGGCGCAAACCGCGCTGGCGTTGATCCGCGACGCGCTGCTCAAGCTCATGGCGCCGATTCTTTCGTTCACCGCGGAAGAGGCGTGGCGGGTGGTGCGCCCCCGCGACGTGACCGTGTTCACGCAGGTGTGGCAGGGTAGCCTGCCGGCGTTGCCGGAGGAGCCGGCGCTGATCGCCAAGTGGGAGCAGATCCTCGCCGTGCGCGCCGCGGTCCAGAAGGAGCTCGAGAACGTGCGCGCCGCGGGCGGCATCGGTTCGTCGCTGCAGGCGGACGTCGCGATCGTGGCGCCGGAGCCCGCGTACGCGGCGCTCGCGTCGCTTTCCGACGACCTGCGCTTTGTCACCATCACGTCGGCGGCGAGCGTGAAGCCGGGCAGCGAGCTTGCCATCACGGTCACGCCGAGTGCGCATCCCAAGTGCGAGCGCTGCTGGCACTGGCGGGCGGACGTGGGCGCCGATCCGGCGCATCCGCGGCTGTGCGGACGCTG